>JBJOPC010000021.1:0-2785 GCA_046050965.1 Verrucomicrobiota bacterium
GCCAGCAGCGGCGTGGCGTTGAGCTTTGATTTCCGTCCGCTGCCGGATGAGAAGACGATGGACCGGAAAAACATTCCGACGGCGATCATCGAACTGGCCGGCGCAAATGGCGCGCTGGGAACGTGGGTGGCATCGGACTGGACGGGCGATGAGGCGCTGATCGGCGCGGTGCAGGCGAGCTATGCACAACAGATGGGCGCGGGCATGGCTGAAAAGATTTCCGGCGCGCTCGCCGTGCCGCAGACGGTTGAACTCGCGGATAAAAAATTCTCCTTCGTCCTGCGGCCGACGCGCGTGCGGCATCCGTTCGCGCTGACGCTGCTCAAGGCCACGCACACGGTTTATGCGGGCACGGTGACGGACGCCAGCCCGGACGGCATCCCGAAAGATTTCCGCAGCCGCGTGCGGTTGGAAAATTCCCAGACCGGCGAGAACCGCGAGGTGGAGATTTCCATGAACCATCCGCTGCGCTACGGCGGGCTGACGTTTTACCAATACCAGATGAGCGCGGGCGAAATGGTGGACCGCGCCGGGCAGACGCCGTCGTCCGTGCTGCAGGTCGTGCGCAATCCGGCCTGGCTCACGCCGTATATCGGCTGCGGGATGGTCGCGGCGGGATTGGTGACGCAATTCCTGTTTCATCTCGTGGGTTTTATTTCAAAAAGGAAATCGAAATGAAAAAGATTTTTCAAAAATGGTTTCCGCCGTTCCTGATGTTCGCCATGGCGCTGTGGTTTTTCGGCAAGCTGCAATCGCCGAAGGATAAAACTTTCGCGTTCGGCGAATTTGGCCAGCTGCCAGTGACCGCCAACGGCCGCGTGCAGCCGATGGATTCGCTCGCGCGGAATTCTTTGCTGCAGTTGCGCGAGAAGCAGACGCTCAACCTCGAGTCGTGGAAAGCGTGGAATGAAAAGCCGAAAATCATTTCCGCGACCGAGTGGCTGGCGAACGTGATGATGAATCCCGCCGTGGCCGACGCGTGGCCGGTGTTCCGCGTGGATCATCCCGACTTGGTTTCGCTGCTGAAATTGCCGGACGCGGACAAGGCGAGGCAGTCGGACGGAAAACATTTTTCGTGGGATCAAATGCAGCCGTCGCTGGAGGCGTTCCAGCAGGAAAATCTCCGCGTGCAGAAAATCGAAGCGCCGAATCGCAGCGCCTACGAGCGCGCCGTCGGCAAATTGCACGCGCAGATCATCCTCTACGCGCAGTTGAAACTCGCCGTTCAGCCGAGCGGTGCGCAGGACTGGCCGGCGGAACTGGCCGCGTTTGAAAAATTGATCCCCGCCGGCGTCGCCGCCGCGCGCGCGCAGCAGGCTGGAAAAACTTTTGACCAGCCGGTGCTGTCGGAATTCGCGGACTGGATCCAGCGCTTTCAATTCATGAGCCAGCTTGAGCCGCCGTTGATTTTGCCGCCGGCCGGTCCGGCGGAATGGCGGCGCATGGGCGACGCGCTGCTGGATGCGCCGCGCGGCGGCGGCGTGGACGACGCGATGCGCGGCTACGCGAAGATGGCCGGCGCGCTCGCCGCGAATTCACCTGATGCCTTCAACGCCGCCGTGAAAGATTACAAGTCATCGCTCGTGCCGACGCAGACGAAAGCGCTCGCCAAATCCCGCGCGGAAGTTTTCTTCAACCAGATGGAGCCGTTCTACAATGCGATGGTGATCTACGTCCTCGCCGGGCTGCTCGCGATTTTTTCGTGGTTCAATTTGTCCGAGACGCTGCGCCGCTCGGCGGTGTGGCTCATCGCGCTGGCGTTTGTGATCCACACGACGGGCCTGGTTTACCGCATGGTGCTCGAAGGCCGTCCGCCAGTGACAAATCTTTACTCGTCCGCGATCTTCATTGGCTGGGGCGCGTGCCTGCTGGGAATCATTTTGGAAAAATTTTTCAAGAACGGCATCGGCGCGGTTGTGTCGGCAGGCGTCGGTTTCATCACGCTCATCATCGCGCATCACCTCGCGCTGGAAGGCGACACGATGGAGATGATGCGCGCGGTGCTGGACACGAATTTCTGGCTGGCCACGCATGTCGTCGCGGTGACGACGGGTTACGCGAGCACGTTCGTGGCGGGATTCCTCGCGCTGATTTACATCCTGCGCGGCGTGTTCACGAAAACTTTGGACGAGGCCACGGGGAAATCTTTGGCGCGGATGATTTACGGCATCGTGTGTTTTGCGACGCTATTCAGTTTTGTCGGCACGGTGCTGGGCGGCATCTGGGCGGATCAGTCGTGGGGCAGATTTTGGGGCTGGGACCCGAAGGAGAACGGCGCGCTCATCATCGTGCTGTGGAACGCGCTCATCCTGCACCTGCGCTGGGGCGGCATCGTCCGCGAACGCGGTCTCGTGGTCTGCGCCATCGGCGGGAACATCGTGACGAGCTGGTCGTGGTTCGGCGTGAACATGCTGGGGATAGGGCTGCACAGCTACGGGTTCACGGAGGCGGCGTTCCAATGGCTGATGGCGTTCGTGGCGAGCCAACTGGCGTTCATCGCGCTGGGTTTGTTGCCGGGGAGATGGTGGAAAAGTTTTCAGTCGCGGCCGATTTGAGAGACAGCATGCATTGTTCGCCCCGCCGAAGAACTTCAGCTGTTGAAACATCCGATGGAAATTGAGAGCGACAATTATTGTTTAGCCTTCCGCAACAGATGTTGAGCGCATCACCCCGGCAAAATTTAGACTGCTAATAGATAAATCGTAAACCTATTAGAGATAAATGGTCGAAGGAAGAATCGGTTCGGTTTGAAAATGATTATGAAAATCTTTGTCGCAGGTTTGAG
>JBJOPC010000022.1:0-5825 GCA_046050965.1 Verrucomicrobiota bacterium
AGGCATCACCTCGACCGACTTGCGGACGTGGAGTTCCACCGCCGCCATTTTTCCGAGCGGCCCGCCCGCGTGGACTTCCAATTCGGTGCCCGGCTTCGCGGGATATGTTTGGGCGCCGGACGTGGCCTACTTCAACGGTCGTTACAATTTATATTTCGCCTGCTCGATTTTCGGCACCATCAATTCCGCCATTGGCCTCGTCACCACGCCGTCGCTCACGGCGCCCGTCTGGACCGATCAGGGAAAAGTCATCCAATCCAATCCCAGCGGCGCGACCAACGCCACTACCGACCTCACGGCTTACAACTGCATTGACCCCGCCATCCTCGTGGACACCAACGGCTCGGTCTGGATGTCGTTCGGCTCTTACTCGGACGGTCTCCTCGTGATGCAACTCGATCCCGCGACGGGCAATCGCCTCGCGCCGAATTCGCCCATCACGAAAATTGCCAGCAGCAGCCTCGCGTTTTTTAACAACACCGAGGAAGCCTCGTTTCTCTACCAGCGCGGCGGCTATTATTATTTGTTCGTAAATTTCGGCGGCTGCTGCGCGGGCGTGGACAGCACTTACAACCTCCGCGTCGGCCGCAGCGCGAGCGTCACCGGGCCGTATCTCGACAAGAGCGGCGCGAACCTCATCGGCGGCGGCGGCACGGTGCTACTGGAAAGCATCGGACGCTTTGTCGGTCCCGGCCATGCGGGAATCTTGAACGACAACGGCACGAACTGGTTCACCTACCATTACTACGACGCGAAAAACAACGGCGCGCCCACGGTCGGCCTCAACCAACTGTTCTGGACCACCGACAATTGGCCCACGCTCACGAACGACTGGAGCGCGCTCTACACGTTCAGCACCGACGCCCGCGAACATCGCGCGCAATTCAACGGCGCGTTCACCAACGCCGCCGCGCTCACCAACGACGCCACGCGCGGCAAAGTCCTCGGCCTCGGCGGTTCCAACCAAGCCGTCGTGCTGCCCGCCGCCGTGGGCAACGCCAGCACCTTCGCCGCGTGGGTGAAATGGAACGGCGGCGCGGATTGGCAACGCGTGTTCGACTTCGGCAGCAACGCCACGAAATATTGTTTCCTCACCCCGCGCACGACGAATGGGCGACTCCGTTTCACCATCAGCACCAACGGCAACGCGGGCGAAAAAATTATCGAAGCCACCACCGCCCTCGCCACTGGCGCGTGGCAGCACGTCGCCGTCTCGCTCGACGGCGCGCGCGGTTGGCTCTACCTCAACGGCCAGCCCGTCGCCACAAACAACAACCTCACACTCCGCCCGTGGCAGTTGCTCACGCGCAGCAATTACGTCGGCCAAAGTCAGTTTCCCGCCGACCCGTTTTTCAACGGCGAAGTCGCGTCGCTCCGCATCTTCGGACGCGCACTCGGCCCGTCGGAAATCCGCGACCTCGCGTGGACGCACCCCGCACTCGCGCACCGCTACAGTTTCACCAGCAACGCCAACGACTCCATCGGCCAAGCGCACGGCGCACTCGTCGGCAACGCCGTCATCACGAACGGCGCGGTCAAACTCACCGGCGCGAACGGTGGCTACGTCAACTTGCCCGGCGGCCTCGTCTCCGGCAGCGGCGCGGTGACGGTGGAATTTTGGGCGACCTTCGGTGTGAACGGAAATTGGTCGCGCGTATTCGATTTCGGAAATATTTCCGGCGGCAACGGCTCGCGCTATTTTTTCTTCACGCCACATACGAGTGTGAATTCCCACCGCGCAGAAATTTCCGTCACCGCCGGAACCGTCAACCTCGACGCGCCCGCCACACTCGACAACCGCACCGTCCACGTCGCCGTCATCTTCGATCCCGCGAACAATTATCAAGCATTCTACACCAACGGCGTTTTAGAAAAATCCGCGTTCGTCACCCTGCCCGCGCTCACCGGCGTGAACGCGAGTTGGGCGTTCCTCGGTCGTTCACTCTTCACCGCCGACGCGTGGCTCAACGCCACGATTGACGAATTCCGCATCTACGACGGACGCCTCACGCCCGCCGACATTGCCGCCAATTACCAGTTCGGTCCCGACACGCTCGCGCTCCCCGTCACGCTCGCCGCCACGAACGCGCCCGGCGCGCTGCAACTCATCTGGCCCGATTACGCCGTCGGCTTCACCGCGCAAACCCGCGACACGACGAACGCCGCGTGGACAAATTTCCCCACCGCGCCCACGCTCACCAACGCCACTTGGCAACTCACCCTGCCCGCCACCAACGCCGCGCAACTCTTCCGCCTGCGACGGTAAAATTTCTTTTTAGTGCAGCCCGGCGTTCACCGCTTCCAGCCTGCTCACGATTTTTCTCCGTGTCATCCGCACCCGGCGCAGTTAAAAATCTCCACATGAAAACCATCACCGTCATTGCTACGTTCCAAGCCCAGCCCGGCCAAGAAACCAAACTCCGCGAGTCCCTGCTCGGCCTGCTCGCGCCCACGCGCCGCGAACCCGGCTGCCTGAACTACGACCTCCACCAAGCGCCCGATGACCCCGCGAAATTTCTCTTCCACGAAAACTGGGCGAGCAAAGCCGCGCTCGATGCGCATTTGAAATCGCCGCACGTCGCCGTGCTGCTGCCGCGCGTAGGCGATTTATGCACCGCGTTTCCGGAGATTGTGGTGTGGGAGAAGATTGGTTGAGTGGTGCGTCAAGCATTCAGCTCGCGCTCACTGCAATAGTCACGCACCACGCACCACCCCTCACTTCCGCGGATGAAACTTCCGGTGAATATCCCGCAGCCGATTCCCCGTGACGTGCGTGTAGACTTCCGTCGTGCTGATGCTCGCGTGGCCAAGCAGTTCCTGAATCACCCGCAAGTCCGCGCCGTGTTCCATCAGGTGCGTGGCGAAACTGTGCCGCAACATATGCGGCGTCACGTTGCGTGAAATGCCGCTGCGCCGGACGCGTTTTTTTATCCGCAACCATAACGTCACCGTCGCAAACTTCCCGCCGCGCGTGTGCAGAAAAACATTTCCCGGCGACTTCGGCGTGACAAAAGTGTGACGCGCCACTGTCAAGTAGCGGTTCAACGCCTTCACCGCCGTGCGCCCCACCGGCACGACACGTTCCTTGTTCCCTTTGCCGATGACGTTGATGAAACCCGCGTCCAAATGCAGTTGCTCCAGCCGCACGCCGCACAACTCCGCGAGCCGCAAACCCGACGCGTAAGCCAGCTCCAGCACCGCTTGGTCGCAGAGCGTCGCGGGCGTGGCGGGAATTTCCGGCGCGAGCAGTTGGGTAATTTCCGGGTGTGAAAGTGATTTGGGTAACCGCTTCCACCGCTTCGGCAGCGACAAATGTTCCGCCGGATTTTCCGGCAACAGCTTTTCCGTCTCGGTAAATTTGTAGAACGCCCGCAGCGCGCAGATTTGCAGATACACGCTCTCGCTGCTCAACCGACGCGTCGAAGTTTTCTCCTCGTGCTGCAACCCGCGCTCGCGCTCGCGCTGGAGAAACGCCATCAGGTGTTTCAACTCCACCGTCCGCCAGTCGACGATGCCCCGCGCGCCCGCCCACGCCACGAACCGATTCAGCATCCCCGCATAAGTCTTCTGCGTGAGCGCCGCCAGCCCGCGCTCGTGCCGCAGGTAAGTCAAAAAATCTTCGACGAGGTTTTGCATCAGTGCTGCCGCAGGCTACCGTGCAGCCCCAACCGGCGAAATAAATTTCCCACACTCGCCAACGTAACCCCACGCTGCCAACCTCCGTCCAGCCCAATACCAAATGAAATTTCTACCCGCCCTCGCCCTCACCGTCTGTGCCGCCACGCTCCACGCCGCCGTGCCGCTCGCGTTTCCATCTGCCGAAGGTTTCGGCGCGCTCGCCAGCGGCGGGCGCGGTGGCCAGATTTTTGTCGTCACCAATCTGGCCGACGCGGGCACGGGTTCTTTCCGCGAGGCCGTGAGCCAACCGCATCGCTACGTCGTCTTCGCCGTCGGCGGCGTCATCCATTTGAAATCCAACGTCGCCGTCGCCAGCGACCTGACCATCGCCGGCCACAGTGCGCCCGGCGACGGCATCGTGCTCTACGGTAAATCGGTTTCATTCAGCGGCAGCAGCAACGTCGTCGTGCGCTACGTTCGTTTTCGCGAAGGCATTTCCGGCGACAAAGGCAAATGCTCCGTCAACAACTCGCACGGCGCGCAGATGATTTTTGACCATTGCAGCATCGAGTGGGGACGCTGGGATTGTCTCGGCGTCACACAAGGCAGCCACGATCTGACGTTTCAGAACTGCATTATCGGTGAAGGCATTGACCCGCAGCGTTTCGGTTCGCTCACCGATTCCGCCACCAACATCACCTACGCGCGCAACCTCTGGATCAACAACCAAAGCCGCAATCCCAAAGCCAAAGGCCTCGTGCAATACGTCAACAACGTCGTCTGCAACTGGGGCGTCACCGGCCTCGTCGGCGGTCACTCCGGCGCAGATCACTGGCTCGACGCCATCGGCAACTGCTTCATCAAAGGTCCGTCTTCCAACAGCAAATTCGTCGGCCAGTTCGCCGCCACCGACCACGTTTTCCAACGTGACAATTTCGCTGACTTGGAGCGCGACGGAAAATTCAACCCCCGCCCCGTCGTGGAAAAAGATTTCGGCGACGGCGACGGCGCACCGACTTTTTCCACCAATAAATTTCTCGCACCCGCAGTCGCCGTGAAAATTATGCCCGCCGAAGCCGCGTTCAAGCTGGACGTGAAATCTGCCGGTGCGTCGCTCCACCGTGACGCCGTGGATACCCGTCTCATCACCGAACTCTCGTCGCTCGGCCAGCTCGGAAAAATCTCCCACACCGAAGCCGAAGTCGGCGGCCAGCCCGAACTCAAGTCCGGCTCGCCCGCGCTCGACTACGCCAAGTTCAAAACCGCTACCGAACTCGATACGCAGTTGGAAACGGTGCTACCCGGCTCGTGACCACGTAATTCCGCCGCGACTCAACTTCACCCAACGGCGACGATATTTCTCCCTCTCCCCACTCATGCCTCGTGGGGAGAGGGAGCCCAAGCCACGGAGTTCAGCACTGTATCCAGTCACACCCCACCGCCGTCCGCGCCAAAAATAAAATTTGACGCCGCCACCTTACTGTCCTAGTGTCCTATGCCAGTTACCACCGCCATGATTTTCTCAATTGATTTCAAAACCGGCAAGCCCGTCTACCTCCAGCTCGTGGATCAGGTGCGCTACGCCGCCGCCTCCGGCAAACTCCGCGCGGGCGAACCGCTCCCGTCGCTCCGCCCACTCGCCGAGGAATTGCGCGTCAACCGCAACACCATCGCCAAAGCCTACGCGGAGTTGGAGTCGCAAGGCGTCATTGAGACGTTGCCGGGCAAAGGTTGTTTCTTGAAGGACAGCGATTCGCCGTTCACCAAGTCCGCGCGCGATAAAATTCTCGTCAAAGAAATTGATGAAGCCGTCGTCGCCGCGCACCACCTGCAAGTGGACCGCGACAAATTCCTCGCGCTCGTCAAAGAACGCCTCGACTACTTCGAGCGCAAACACAGAGAAAAATAATTTTATGGAAACCACCGACGCCATCATCCAAATCCAAAACCTCACCCGCCGCTACGGCAAGCACGACGCCGTGGACGGCCTCTCGCTCACCGTGCGCCCCGGCCAATGCTACGGCTTCTTTGGCCGCAACGGCGCGGGCAAAACCACCACCATCAAATGCTTGCTCAATTTGCTCCGCCCGGATTCCGGCGCGGCGCGCGTGTTCGGTCTCGACCCGCAGCGCGAGGAAGTCGCCGTGAAATCCCGCCTCGCGTATGTGCCGGATGTCGTCGCGTTTTATCCGTGGATGACCGTGCGC
>JBJOPC010000023.1:0-20197 GCA_046050965.1 Verrucomicrobiota bacterium
ACCGGCGTGCTCACGATGTATGCGATGCAGCTCGCCGGCGGCACGCCCGCCGCGCTCGTGGACTGGAACAACAATTACGCGGACGACGACAACAAGTGCGTGCTGTTCCATTGCGGCAACTGGGCGAAATCGTTTCTGCCCGACATCAAAATTTCCACCGCGCCGATCCTCGGCAGCATCATCGGCGTGGAAAATACCTACGGCGCGCTCGACGGCCGCACGCCCGCCGGGCCGTTGACGTATGGCCGCATCACCACCGCCGATGCCGAGGGCAAAATCCGCTGCTACGTCGGCGAAGGCGAACTCACGAACGACCCGCTCGACACCTTCGGCAACCGCGCCGTCGCGCACGTTCCGAACCTGCAAAAAGTTTTGCGCCACGTCTGCCGCGAAGGTTTCGAGCATCACGTCGTGATGACCGTTTCGCGCAGCACGGAAATTTTGGCCGAGGCGTTTGGAAATTATTTCGGCTGGGAAGTGAAACATCACGGACTAAAATCCGAATGACGAAATTCGAAACAAACTCGTCGTCATGATTGCCAACATCCGAACGCTCTTCTGCAAATGGACTCCGTGGGAAACACTGGTTCTGCGTGAACTGTGCAACCCTCTGGCGGCGGAACATCGCCGGGTGATTGAAACGCAGTTGCAGGCCATCAACAAGATTCAACGCATCGTTGGCTGGACGGAGATTGATTTTTATGTCACGCGCAAAGGACGCGTCTGTTGGGATGGAGTGCCGATGCTGAACGACACGAGTGAGTTTCTACTCGCCAAGGCCAGCACACGGGTTGGCAACGTCACGATTGAATCCGAGTTGACTTGCATATCCGGACATTTGTTCAGCATTGAGAGCGACGCGCCGGTGAAGCCGCACGCGTTTCAATCTGATATGCAGGTCAAAATTCTGACTGTAGATAAGAGATACGAAATCAATTGAACTCATTTCCATGACGAATCTCGACCTCCAACTCAAAGCCGTCCGCCTGCGCAAGTTGACGCTCGAAGCCATCGTCGGCGCAGGCGCGGGGCACACCGGCGGCGGGCTTTCGTGCCTCGACATCTTGAACGTGCTCTACAACCGCGTCCTCAACGTGTCGCCGGAAACATTCGGCAGCGCGACGCGCGACCGTTACGTCCAGAGCAAAGGCCATTCGGTCGAGGCGCTTTACGCAGTGCTCGCAGATCGCGGATTTTTTCCCGAAGCGGATTTGAAAACCATCTGCCATTACCAGTCGCATTATGTCGGCCATCCCACGCGGCACATTCCCGGCATCGAGATGAACACCGGCGCGCTCGGCCACGGCCTGCCCATCTGCATCGGCATGGCGCTCGCTGCTAAGATGGATTCTGCGCCGTATCGCGTTTTCACGCTGCTCGGCGACGGTGAACTGGCGGAAGGTTCAAATTGGGAAGCCGGTCTCGCCGCCGCGCATTACAAGCTCGATAATTTGACCGCCATCATTGACCACAACACGCTGCAAATCTCCGGCCACACGCGTGAAGTGATGAGTAACGAACCGCTCGACGAGAAGTGGCGCGCGTTCGGCTGGGCCGTGAAAATCGTGAACGGCCACGACTACGCCGCGCTCACCGAGGCGTTGAGCAGGCCCGCCGAGATTGGCAAGCCAACCTGCATCATCGCAAACACGACGAAAGGCAAAGGCGTTAGCTTCATGGAAAATGTCGCGAAGTGGCATCACGGCGTGCCGAGCGACGCGGAATTAAAGCAGGCGCTCGCCGAACTCGACGCGGCGGCGGTGAAACTCGCCGCGTAATTTTCACCGCGCGTTACTTTGGCAGCAAAATCCAGTCGTTGCGCGTGAAGGAGTGGTAAGTCGGGTTCAGTCGCGCGAAGTCCGCGATGTCCAACAGCCGCGTGACTTGGGCGTGGCCGTCGAGTTGTTCGTCGAGACGGAGCGTTACGCGGTCGGGGTGATGGCGGCGGACGAGTTCGCGGGCGTAGCGATAGTAAAGGTAGGGGTTGCCATACATCCGCACGTCGGCGCGCAGGAAAAATTGCGGATTGAAAATTACGGTGTCGCCGTCGCGCACGGGACGCACGACGGGAAAATCTTCGACGAGCGCGCCGTCGCGGAAATATTGGCAGCCGATTTCGGATTTGTTTTCCGCGCCACCTTCGTCGCCTTCACGGAACGGGCGGAAGACATGGAACACCCACCGTTGATTGCCTTTTTCAATCTCGGTTTCAAAGCGCACTTGCCGGTTGGCATCGAACATATAAAAACCGAGGTAACGCGCTTCACCCGTCAGCCGCACGTCGCCGGGAATGAAATAATGCCAGACGCCTGCGAGCATCGTCGCCGCGCAGATGGCGAACACCGCCACATCGCGCCGCGCGAAACGGTAGCCGGTCTGCAACGGCAAACGAAACCGCAGAAACGCCGCGACCACCAGCGGCAGCATGAGCGCGGTATACCAAAAGCCCACGATGATGCCGGAGTAAATATGGAATCCGAGGAACGCCGCGAACGACAGCCAGCGCAACGCGCGCACCCGCGTGAACCAGCAGAGCGGGCCGAGAAATTCCAGCACGATGACGGCTTTGCTGGCGACGATGACGACGGAGTCGAGCTTGGGCAGCAGCGGCAGTTTTTCCGCCATAGAGTTGAAGTATTCGCCGTGCAACCAGCCGGGCGTGAGCTTCACCACCCCGGACATAACGTAGCCGACGGCGAGCGCGAAGCGGAAGCAGCGCAGTTTATTGCGTGACACCAAAAAGATGAGCGTGAAAAATAAATGGAAGTGGTGGTAGTTCGCGAACAGCCGGAAGTCGCACAGGTAGAAATAAAATTTGTTCACGAACAACCACGCCAGCAGCGCCATCGCCCAGCGGCTGGAGCGCAGCAGAAACAGCGACACCATCCCGAGTAGTGAAAACATTCCCAGCAGATACAAATAAACTTTCGTCTGGAATGCGTTGAGAAAGACCCACCCGTGCAAGTTCTCAATAAACGACGACGGCGCAAAATCAAACACTTCCGCGCCACGCGTGGAGAGCGTGGTCGCGTTCTGCCACCAAAAATAAAACGTGAGGAAGAAAAATGCGAACAGCGCGGCAGCGAGCATTTTCAGGCGCGGGTCGCGCTCCACTTCGCGCGGGCTGAATATTTTATCCAGCCAGCGGGCGGCGCGGCTGGCTGGCGGAGTTGCGCGCGGCGAGGTCACTTCGCGGCGGGTGCGTTGGTAACTGCTGGCGCGTTGGTGTTCACGTTGGCGCGGAGGATGGCGATGAGTTCCGGCGGGAACGGACTGGTCTCCGGGTTCACCACGCGCTCGAACACGTCGCGTTTGATGGACTCGAACGGCGGGATGGTCACGCGCTCGCCCGTGCCTTCGACTTTTTTGGTGTAGCGCGCCCACACGCGGCGCGCGAGGCGTTCCCAACCGGCGGAACGTTCTTCTTCGCCCAACGCGAGTTGCAAATATGCGGAGCGGATGCTGTTCACGATAATCATCATCGTCTTGGAATGATTGATGTCGCCCACCAAATCTTCGAGGCGCGCGTAGACGTAGTCGTCGAGCGTAACGGAGCCGGGCAACGAGTTGGGATTGTTTTCGAGCAGCGGTTTCGTGGGATAGGTTTTGCACAGGTAGTCAAACCACTTGGCCGATTCTTTTTCGCGGCTATCGGTGTAGAGATAATAAACCACATCGCGGAGAAAATTCCGGTGGCCGGTCACGATGGCGTCGCGGTTGTTGGCGTCGTCTTTGATGGCTTGTTCGTAGGCGTCGTTGCCCTTGCGGATGATTTCAAAGTTCGGCGCGAGTTCTAAAATTTGGCCTTGGCGATTGGTGATTGCGCGACCTTGCACCACGGCGGCTTGCATGGATTGGTAAATCATCCGATGCACCGCAAGCCGGTCGTCGCGGCTGATGCGAATTTTGTCTTCGTCGCCGCGCTTGAGCGCGAGCGCGGCCCAGTAAATCGCGTGGGCTTCGGGCAAGCGCCATTCAAGCGGGCCATAGCGTTCGTTGACCTCGCGCATGAACGCGGCGTCCATTTTGTATTTGTCACGCAACTCCGCGTTCTGCGTGAGCGCGGTGAAATCAGGATTCGCGCTCGTCACGACTTTCCCAAATTCCTCGAACCACGCGCGCTTGTAGTATTTATTTCCGTCGTCGAGGTTCTGTCCCATCTTGTGCTGGAACAACCCGGCCAACTCGCGATACATGAGTAGCTCGTTGGGGTTGTAGCGCAAGCCGTCGTCGCGCAAGAGTTCGATACCGCGCTTCACCCAATTCCAGCGGTCGCCATAATCTTTGAACTTCACGGAGATGTTGTAGGCCATGTTCCACGCCTGATGTTGCCAGACCAACGTGAAATGCGGTTCGAGCTTCGTGATCCAATCGGCGAGTTGCGCCATTTCAAAAAACTTATCGTTCTCCTGCAGCTCATTCGCGCGAATCCACAGCGCGTTCGCGATCAAGCCGCGAAAACCGCCGAGTGCCACCGTCGTGAACGCGAGCGCGGGCGGGGCGTTCTCCAGCGCTTCCTGCCGGGTGAGGCCGAGCGCATCGCGGTCGGCATTGAGCGCGCGCTGCACGCCACCCGCGCCGACGAGCAACGCCGCGGCGAGCGTAAGCAGAAGATATTTTTTGAAGCGCGCGTTCACGGGAGTTGGTTGCAGGTTGCAGGTTGAAAGTTGCAAACGAGCAGCAACTTCTGGCTCCTGAATTCTGAATTCTGAATTCTGGTCTTCATGACGTTCCTTGCGCGGTGGCCAACTCACGGCGGTTGAAACAGAAGATGCCCACCACGCCAAACGCGCCGCCGAGCAGCAGCACGATGTGCGTGAACGCCGAGCCGAGTTCGCCCCAACTAATGCTGCGACCTGTGCTTAACGAATCAATCGGTGAATAATTTTCCACCATGTTGATGAGCGTGAGCGCGCCCTTGAAGGCTGGTAACGCGACTGAATCCAGCACCGAGCCGGTGGTTGCGCCGGTTTCCTCGTCGCGCCCCGCGATGGTTCCATTCTCAATCGCGGCGGACAACGTGCCGCTCGACAAGCCGAGAATCAGCATCGCCAGTGAGAAAAACGCCGCGACCGGGAACGACAACAAACTCGCCGCCGCCAAACCCAGCGCCGCGAGAAAACTCATCCAGCACAAAATAATTCCCAGCCCGCGCGCAAAGTTCAGTGCGAAGCCCGCTTCGGGAAACAGCACTTCCATGCCGTCTTCGAGCGGGAACAGCAGCGCGGCTTGGTTGGGATTGATGAACACAATTGTCAACACGCCCGCGTCGTCCACCAACCCAGGCGGCACGGTGAATTCGTGAAACGTATCTGGCGCGAGACTCATCGGCTCCTCGGTGCGCCACGGCACTTTGATTTTTTCCGGCGTGCCGACTTGCCAGAGCGCGCCGTAAGTGGCGGCGGCGCGGCTCTCGGAACTGTTGAACTTCACGCGCAACTGCAACGGCAAATCGCGGCGTGAATTGCCAACGTGAATTTCCCACACGCGATAATCGCCCGGTCGCACGACTTGAAAACCAGTTTTGACGTATTCGCGGACTTCTTTGCGCGACTGCGCGAGCTGCGCGGGCGGCAGGTCTTTGACCTTGTCGCCGAGGCGCGCGAAATGTTTTTCAACTTCCGCATCAATCTCGCCGCTCAAATCCTTTTCCCGCGCCGAACCGCGCGCGATGAAAACTTCGTTCCGCAAAATCGCTTGTTCGTTCGCGGGCAATTTCGTCGCGCGATATTGCAGCATCACGAACACGCTGCCGCCCGCAAGCGCGAGCAACGCGGCGTTGAGCGTCACGAGGCCGAGCCATTTGCCGAGCCAGATCTGCCAGCGCGCGATGGGCTTGGTCGCGACGACTTGCATCTGACATTCCTCGATGTCGCGCGCGAGGATGCCGCACGACAGCCACAACGTGGACAAGCCAAGCAATCCCGTAATCGCGCTCAATGTGTAGGTCAGCAGAATCTGCGTGAACCCGCGCGCCGTGCCGTCGTCTTTGATGAGCAACGGCAACCCCACGACCGCCGCGAGCAACAGCACCGCGATGACGAGGAACAGCCGGAATCGCAGCGCGGCCTTCCACGTCAGCCAGATGATGGCAAAAAGTCTTTGCATGAAATCAATTTTTTGACACGGATTTCACGGATTCATAATCCGTGAAAATCCGTGCAAGCCGTGTCTCATTTCTTCTTCCCCAGCAGCGACGAAAGTTTCTCGTCGGCTTTTGACAAATCCACTGACTTCTCCGGTTGCGGCGCAGGCTTGCCTGGCTGTGCAGCGGGCGCGGCTTGTGTGAGCGCGGCGAGTTTCGTGTCGTTCGCAGCAGTCTTGGTTTCAATCTTCGTTTCCGCGACCACCGGCGCGGCGGCGGGCAGCGTGAATTTCTCCAGCACTTTTTCCGATTCCGTTTTCGCCACGAGTCCGCCGGTCAGATATTCCGCCACGCGCGCACCGGATTGCGCGCCGCTGGTCTGCTGCGCGGCGCGGGCTTTCGTCACCACGTCGAGGAAATAGCTTTCGAGATTCTGTGTCGGATTGTCCACGCGAACCTTGTCGGCGGAGACGTCCTTGCGGATGAGTTCCAATACGCGCTCCATCGTCGCTCGCGGCAGCACGGGCGTGGTAATGCGCAACGTGTCCGGCGTGGCGAGCAATTCCTTGAGCGTGCCCGCCGCTTGGATTTTTCCACCGAAATAAATCACCACGCGGTCGCAGACATCTTCCACATCCGACAGCAAATGACTGCTCAAGATGACCGTCTTGCCGCGCCGCGCGAGCGCGAGAATCAAATCCTTCACCTCGCGGCAGCCGATCGGATCCAGCCCCGCCGTCGGCTCGTCAAGAATGATTAAATCCGGGTCATTGATGAGCGCCTGCGCGAGACCGATGCGGCGTTGCATGCCTTTGGAAAACTCCCCGACCGCGCGCGTGCGCGTCTGGTTGAGGCCCACCATGTCGAGCAATTGTTCCGCGCGCTGGTCACGTTCGGCCTTGGGCAGATGAAAAAGATTTCCGAAAAAATCCAACGTCTCACGCGAGTTAAGATAGCGGTAGAGATAGGATTCCTCCGGCAGATAACCGATGCGTGCCTTGGTCGCGACGTGCTTGGGCGATTTACCGAACACCTCGATGTGCCCCTTGGTCGGATTGAGCAAGCCCAGCAGCAACTTCACCGTCGTGGATTTGCCGGAGCCGTTCGGCCCGAGCAGACCGAAGACTTCGCCGCGCCGGACTTCAAAGTCTACGTTGTCCACCGCGCGCGCCTTGGGACGGTTCCAAAAATCTTTGAACACCTTCGTCAACCCGCGCACGGCGATGACGGTCTCGGTGGACGAGCGATTGGCAACAGATGATTGCGGAGCGGAGTCAGTGAGCGTCATGGTGCGATGTTGGTTAATTTCCACTCGGGAATCATGGCGAGACAGTAACAGCAAGCGAAGGTAGCGGCAAGTTTAGCAGGTGGCTGAAGGGATGTTAACGCGAACGCCCTGAACCATCCAAGGGAATGTTGAACGGCGGGCCGAACGAATCGTCGGGAAAGAAAAAGGGGGAAGCTGTTAGCTCGGTTGTGACCCGGAACCACGGTTCAATGGCTCGGGTCTGTGCGGTTTGGACAAAAAACGCTTCGTTCGCCCCGACCACTGGCACGCTATCCCAGCCAGTCGCGTTGCGGTAGATGTGTTTTTCCAACCGCTGCGTCTGGCGGTTGAGCGTCCAGACCGTGTCGCCGTCGTGCGGGTTGAAGAAGGTCCCGAGATTTTCCACGCCAATAATCCTGATGCCGGGCAGGTGGCGAATCACCGCAAAATCTCCCACTGAAACGCTGTCGCTTGGTGCGCTGCCGAAGTCGCAACCAATGCTGACCAGCGACAGTCCGACGGGAACAGAAACCGCCCGCTGGGTTGACAACCAAGATGCATAACGAAACTCCGCGTTGACCGTGCGACGGGATGGGTTGAACACCAGCGCGCCCTCCCCAGGATTCAACGTCTCATTAGGATTGCTCCAACCGCGCAGACCGAAGACGTTGGCGGTGAGTTTTTGAGTGCGCGGATCGAGCTTGGAAAACGTCGTGCCCAGTGGCGGGTGCGGCAGCACAACCGCCAGGCGGCTGTCCTCCGCGTCCACGGAATTGGCGATTAGCGAAAAACCAGGGGGAATCGGAACTACGTTGGTTGCATCATACCAGACAAAAGGCGGCCAACTGATAATGACAGAAGCATAACCCGGCAAGCTGCACATGGAGAGCAGCACCAAGAGGGCGAGCAACCAATGGAATGAAAACAGGCGACGCATGGTTCGAATTGGCGGAACGCTGGCATTGTCCGCCGGAGACGTGTGGTCGTCAAGCGGCCAAACGATAAGCATGTTAATGCTGGCTAAATCTCGCGCTCCGAACGCCGGTTGACTACTTATCATTTTCCCGCGTGACCACCGCAAACCTTCCCGCCATATTCCCAACGTGACGACCACCGAAGCCAACCAGTTGCTCCAAAATTTCCGCGCCGGGAAAATCTCTCAAGACGCCGTGTTGCGTGCTTTCCAAGCCGCGCCCACCGCTGACCTCGGCTTCGCGCAGGTGGACACGCACCGCGCGCTCCGCAAAGGGTTTCCCGAAGTCATCTTCGGCGCGGGCAAAACTCCCGCGCAGGTCGTCGGCATCGCCGGGAAATTGTTGGAGCAAAACCAGAACGTCCTCGTCACGCGCATCACCGCTGAACACGCCAAGGCGTTGCGCAAAAAATTCAAAGCCGCCCAGCACCACGAGCTCGCGCGCTGCGTGACCATCGAGAAAAAGCCGTTGCCCAAACGCGCCGGAACCATCGCCGTCATCTGCGCCGGCACGAGCGATTTGCCCGTGGCCGAGGAAGCCGCGCTCACCGCCGACATCATGGGCAACACCGTCGTGCGCATCACCGACGCGGGCGTGGCGGGGTTGCATCGCATCCTCGCGCGCATGGAAACATTGCAGCAGGCGAACGTGCTCGTGGTCGTCGCGGGCATGGAAGGCGCGCTGCCGAGCGTCGTCGCGGGACTCGTGAGCAAGCCGGTCATTGCCGTGCCGACGAGCGTGGGCTACGGCGCGAGCTTCGGCGGCGTGGCGGCGCTGCTTGGCATGTTGAACAGTTGCGGCAGCGGCGTGACCGTGGTGAACATCGACAACGGCTTTGGCGGCGGCTACGCGGCGAGCCAGATTAATGCTTTGGCCACAGATTAACACAGATGAAACACAGATAAGATGGAAGCATCCACAATCTATGTTCGATTGCTGAACGAGGGAACTGATGTCTGGAGGCCATCGTCAGCAAGTCGCATTCATAATGATGTTTATCAAATTACAGGGCTTCCCGCCGACGACACAGAAACTTGGGAGTTCAAGGCGGGACAGAAAGTTCGTTGCCACTTGCGAACATTTGATGATGGGGCGACTCAACTCGTGGCTTTTGAGCTAGTCTAGTTTTTTATCTGTGTTCAATCTGTGTTTCATCTGTGGCTAAACTTTTTTGAGAATGAAAACTCTCTATCTCGACCTCTTCAGCGGCATCGCGGGCGATATGTTCATCGGTGCACTCATTGACCTCGGCGTGGACGCGCACGAACTCGCGCACGGCTTGGAAAAACTTAAACTTGATGGCTATCACCTCCACGTCGCGCGCCAGCACAAGTCCGCCATCGAAGGCGTGAAGTTTGACGTGCATCTCGCGCACGAACATCACCACGAACACGAGCATGGTCACGCGCACGACCACCACCACCATCACCACGGTGAGCATGACAATGGTCATGCTCATGAGCACGGGGAACATTCGCACGAAGACTCGCGCAACTTCGCAGACATCAAAAAGCTCATCACCAAGAGCAAGCTCTCACCGTGGGTGAAGAAAAAATCGCTCGCTATCTTTCAACGCATCGCTGTGGCGGAAGGAAAAATTCACGGTCAACCGCCGAGTGAAGTCCACTTCCACGAAGTCGGCGCGGTGGATTCCATCGTGGACATTGTGGGCGCGTGTATCGCCCTCGAATTGCTGGGCAAGCCGCGCGTGCTGGCGTCGCCGGTGGTTGAAGGCGCGGGTTGGGTGAAGTGCGCGCATGGACGTTTTCCCGTGCCGACACCCGCCACGCTGGCAATTCTCGGCGCGCGGAAAATTCCCGTCACGCAATGCGACGAGCCGCACGAACTCGTCACGCCCACCGGCGCGGCATTGCTCGCGGAGCTCGTCGAGAGTTTTGGCGCGATGGAAAACTTGGTTGCTGAGCGCATCGGCTTTGGCCTCGGCACACGCGATAACCAGACGCGGCCAAACGTCTTGAGAGCGATTTTGGGAAGCGCGAAAAAACTCAAAACTCAAAACTTAAAACTTAAAACTGGAGAAAACGATTGGGAAACCGACCGTGTCGCCGTGCTGGAGACGAACCTTGACGATTGCAGCGGGGAAATTCTCGGCGCGTTTGTCGAAACCGCGCTCGCCGCTGGCGCGCTCGATGTTTTCCACACGCCGATTCAGATGAAGAAGAATCGGCCCGGCGTTCTGCTCACCGTGCTGTGCGCCGAGGCGGACGCAGACAAGTTCAGCGAGTTGCTGCTGCGCGAGACGACGGCGTTCGGCGTCCGCCGCACCATCGCAGAGCGGCGCAAGTTGTGGCGCGAGTTCGCCACGGTGAAAACCAAGTTCGGCAACGTGACGGTGAAGCTTGGCAAGCTGAACGGCAAAGTCGTGCAAGCCGCGCCGGAGTTTGAATCGTGCAAGAAGCTGGCGACACAGAAAAAAGTTCCAGTGAAGCAAATCTTTGAAGCAGCGATAAGGGTCGCTCGTTGAGCGCGGAACGGCTGGCAACTTCGGGTGGTGAAGCGGCGTGAAGGCCGCGCTCCGGCTACGGCGATTCAAACGCACCCAAATCCGGCGCCGCACCGTTGAACGGCAAACCCACATCCACACCGGCATTGATGAGCGAACTGCCGGGCGCAAGATGGAGCAGCGTGGTGGCGGGTAATGAGCCATCGGCGTTGCGCGCGTTGGTGGCGGTGCTGGTGTCAAGACTTTGGAAATCGGCGGCGGATACGGTGAAGCCGTTCCAACTGTTGTGGTCGCGCACGCCGCTGGTGATGTTGGCGGGGTCGAGATAGACGACGCAGTTGCGGACGAGGTGCGCGCCGTTGGTGACGGTGTTCTGGAGGTGGAAGCCGTTGCCGCGATTGTTGTAGGCGATGCAGTTGAAAAGGGTTTGGCCACCGAGATTATTATTCTCGTCGTAGCCGCGACCGGAACCGGTCGGGCCACCGACGTTCTCGAACGAGACGCAGTTGCGAACGAGGTGCGAAGTGGCGACATAATTGCCGCCGAGTTTGAAACCGTTGCCGTTGCCGTCGAAGGTCGCGGACGCCCAGACGTTGGAGCCGTTGCGAAAGGCCCAGCAGTTTTCAATGATGATGGGCGAAGTGGCCATCCAGAAATCCCAGCCGTCGTCAGAATTATTCCAGCCACGGCAACCGGTGAAAATATTGCCGGGACCCACTTGCCACTTCGCGCTGAAGCCGTCGGCGTTGCCGCCGATGGGCGGGTCGAAGTTCAGATACGAATCGCAGTTGGTAATGACGTTGTAGGCGGGATACGTCACGCCGTCGGTGCTGCCGGTGATGTGGATGCCAGTGTTGGCGTTGTCGTGGACAATGCAGGCTTCAAGCGTGTTGGAGTTGCCGGAGATGGCGAAGCCGTTGTGACCGGCGAGTTTTACTTCGAGGCCTTTGAAGTGATAGCCGTTGCCGCTGATGCTGAATCCGTCGGAGGTGTCGCCGGTGAAATTGATGACCGGCTGTTCGCCGGGGTAAGCCCAGATGCGGATGCGATTGGTCGTGCTGGTTTTACTCAACGAAATTTTGCTCGTCTGCGCGAACGCGCCGCCGCGCAAATACATGAGGCCACCCGTGCCGATGGCGGTGAAGCCTTTGCTCAAAGTTTTGTAAGGACTGGCGAGCGTGCCGGGGTTGGAATCGCTGCCGTTGGTGGCGACGTAAAAAGCGCCGGGCACGAGCGCGGAATTGAGCGTGAGCGTGACGACCGCGCTGGTGACCGCGCCCACCGAGTTCGTCACGCGCGCGGAATACGCGCCCGCGTTGGTGGCTTGCACGTTGGTGATGACGAGCGAAGGGTTGGTGGCGTTAAGCAAAGCAGTGTTGGTGTTGAAATACCATTGATAGCGCAGCGGGGCGCTGCCCGTGGCGAGCACCGCAAACGTCGCGTTCTGGCCGACGTTCACCGTCACATTGGTCGGCTGGCTCGTCAGTGTGGGCGGAAAATTAACGGTGAGTGCCGCCTCGGAACTGATAACCAGTCCGTAGGCATTGCTGACTACGACGGAGTAAAGCCCCTCATGGTTGGTTTGCGCGTTGGTGATGGTGAACGCATTCGCAATCGCTCCCACTAGCGGCGCGCCGCCGAGCCGCCATTGATAGCCCAGCGTGGGCGAACCACTCGCGGTGACGGTGAACGTGGCGTTTGATCCCGCGCCCACGAGTTGTGCGGTCGGTGACGTGCTGATACCGGGCGGAGTGCCGCCGCCGGGCGCAAAAATGCGGAAAAATTGCCTCGGGTTGGTGGTCGCGATCGTGCAGTCAAAATTCCCAGCGACATTGAACGTATTAGTCTGGAGTGCGAACCAGAGATTAGTCGGCAACCCAAGATTCGTCGCGGACATGACCTGATAAAATGCGTTCGCCACGCCATTCGTGCCCAGCAACGCCACACTCGTCGGCGCAACAACGAGGTTGGTAATGATTGGCGCGGCGCAAGCCAGCGGCACAACGGCGGAAACTAAAATGAGGCTGAACAACAGCTGACGGAAACGGGGGAACATAGGCCCCCTATTATACCGCACAACCTCACCTTCGCAAATACCAGCTTGCGCCCGACACCGGCATTGCGTCGTTGGATGAAAGTTGGTTGAATCTCCACCCTATGGAAAGCAAACGCGTCGTTGAAAAAGACGCCCCTCTGAAAAAGGACGACCTCATCGTCATCACCGGCGCCGGTGGCTTCATCGGCGGCAACCTCGCCCGATACTTTCGTAAAAAAGGCTTCACCAACCTCCGCGCCGTGGACAAGAAACCCATCTACGAATGGTATCTCCACGTCCCCGGCGTCGAGAACGTTTGCCTCGACGTAAGCGACGCGGCCAACTGCCATCGCGTCTGCGAAGGCGCGGTCGAAGTTTACAACCTCGCGGCGGACATGGGCGGCATGGGTTTCATCGAGAAGTTCCGCGTCGAGTGCCTGCGCTCCATTCTCATCAACACCCACATGGTTGAAGCCGCTTACAAAGCTGGCGCGCGCCGTTATTTTTTCTCCAGCTCCGCCTGCGCCTACAACACGCTGCTGCAAAAAGATCCCAAGGTGCGCGCGCTCAAAGAAACCGACGCCTATCCCGCGATGGCCGAACGCGGCTACGGCTGGGAGAAACTCGTGAGCGAAATGTTCTGCGAGGAATACTGGCACGAGCGCGGCATGAAAACTTTCATCGCGCGCTTCCACAACGTCTACGGCCCGCATGGCACGTGGGACGGTGGCCGCGAAAAAGCTCCCGCCGCGATGTGCCGCAAGATGATTGAGGCGATTGATAAACGCGATTTGGCCATCAACATCTGGGGCAACGGCGAGCAGACGCGCAGCTTCATGTATATTGACGACTGCGTGCAGGGCATTGACAAAATCACGCACTGCGACGACCTCATCGCCACGCCCATCAATCTTGGTTCAAGCGAACTTGTCTCCATCAACACGCTCGTCAGCAAGGTGGAAAAAATCGCGGGCAAAAAACTCAAGCGCAGTTACAACCTCAACGCGCCGCAAGGCGTGGCCGGTCGCAACTCGGACAACACCTTCATCAAAAAAATGCTCAAGTGGGAGCCGTCCACGCCGTTGGACAAAGGTCTCGCGATTACCTACAAGTGGATCGGCCAGCAATATCAGAAGCGCAAAGCCGGCGAGCGCGTGGGCATCGGCTGATGAAACTTTCGCCGGTTGCCAAACTGCTCGGCTCGATTCCCAACCGCTTGCAACTCGCGGGCGGTTGGATTGACCAGCCGTTCGTTTCGCGCCACAACCCCAAGCCGCCTGGCTCAATGGTTGTCGTGCAAATCGAACCGGATTTTCGCCCGATGGATCGCAGCGGCATCGCCAGCGGCACGCGTGCGGTGGCGATGAAATTGTGGAAAGGCAAACTCCCGAAGCGTCCGCTCGATGAACTGGTGCGTGAACTTTACGACGCGGAAAATCGCGGCAAAAAAAATCCAAGCGGCTCGCAGGACATGATTGGCCTCGTTTATCCCGGCGTGAACCGGCTCGACTACGATTTCAAAATCCACGGCGGCGTGTTCACGTCGCACATCGAATCGTGCAACTCGCCGAAGGTCGCGCGCTGGCTGGAAAAAGTTTTGCACCTGATTCCCGTCGAGCCGCGCCCGGACGGCTACAGCCCGCTCGGTAAAAAAAATCTCGCGCCGAAGTGGGTCGCGAAGCTCGGCCAATCCGGCCAAGACTGCTACGACGCCATCGGCGCAATGGACGTCAAAAAACTTGGCGCGTCGCTGAATCTCACCATGCAATGCTGGGAAACGCTGCTGCCGCACGTCGTCCGCCATCCGTTGCTGCGCGTGGACTTGCTGCCGATTCTGCGCGCGTATCAAAAGCAATATCTCGGCGCGATGTATTCCGGCTGCGGTGGTGGCTATTTGGTTGTCGTCTCGGAAAAACCCGTGCCCGGCGCGTTCCAAGTCAAAGTCCGCACGGCTAAAAATTGAAACCACAGATGGACACAGATAAACACAGATTTGTCCGCAGATTGTGCCGATTTCCGCAGATTAAAATTGCTGCCGGAAAATCTGCGTCCATCTGCGAAATCTGCGGACGTTCACCATCTGTGTTTATCTGTGTCCATCTGTGACTAAAATGAATTCCTCCGTCCTCGTCACTGGCGCGTTCGACGATTTGAAAGCGCGTGGCATCCGCTTCCTCGACGAAGCCTCGCGCCTCGGCGCGCTCACCGTGCGCTTGTGGTCCGACGCCCTCGTCCGCGAACGCACCGGCGCGTATCCCAAATTTCCCGCCGCCGAGCGCCACTACTTCGTCTCCAACCTCCGCTTCGTCTCCCATGTGGAACTCGTGGAAACCCCGCTCCCACCCACCGCCGCGCCGCCGCAAAGTTTTGCCGTCGAAGCATCGCAAGCTAACGCCGCCGTGAAAAAATTCTGCGCGCAAAACCAAATCCCGCTCCACGAAATCAGCACCGCCCAACTCGCCGGTTTTCCCGCGCCGCCGTTGCGTCCGTTCACCGCTGGCCGCAAGAAAGTCATCGTCACCGGTTGCTACGATTGGTTTCACTCCGGCCACGTCCGGTTCTTTGAAGAAGTCAGCGCGCACGGCGATTTAATCGTGTGCGTCGGTCACGATGCGAACATCCGGCTGCTCAAAGGTGAAGGCCATCCATTGCTGCCGCAAGACGAGCGCCGCTATCTCGTCGGCGCGACGAAGTTTGTCGCGCAAGCGCACATCTGCACCGGCGACGGTTGGGTGGACGCCGAGCCGGAAATTTTGCGGCTCAAGCCCGACATCTACGCCGTGAACGAAGACGGCGACAAAGGCGGCAAGCGCGAATACTGCGCGAAGATGGGTTTGGAATATCTCGTCCTCCAGCGCGCACCCGCGCCCGGCCTGCCCAAACGTAGCAGCACCGACTTGCGCGGGTTTTGATTTGGACTGCGGCGACGTGTCGCCGCTTTCCGACTGGGAGACATGTCTCCCAGTTCCAAAGCGCGGTCTTGCCCGCGCACTCCAAAGGCAAGCAACCGCGAACATTTTGATTACAACACGCCTGCTTCGAGTTGTTCCAAGTAAATAAACTCGGGCGCTTTCACGCCGGCCTCGGCGCGGAGTTGAATGAGCGCGGGCGACTCGAAGAAACGGCGGGCGTCCGCCAGCGAAGTCCATGTCGAGAAATGCACGATGCGGTTGGTTCAGTCTCACGGATTAAGAGCGCGCACCTCGCGCCAACCTCGCACAAAGACAGCCTTATCAAGTTTGGGCTGGCTATTTTTGACCATCGCAGGGTGTTAGAACACCCGTCCGCCCCGAAAAACCGACTTTTTTGCCATTTTTTAGGCTTTTCCGAGGTTTTGGCCGGTGTTGGAGGGGTTCCAAGCGGTCTTGGAAGGATTCCGAGGGGTGTTGGAGGAGTTCCGAGCGGTGTTGGAATGGTTCCAAGACGTCTCGGAACGGTTCCGAGCGGGTAAGGAACTCCGCCGAGCGGTGCGGGCGTAGCTCCGAGCGGTGACGGAAGGATTCCGAGCGAGTCGGGAGGAGTTCCGAGGGATGCATGAGTGATTCCGAGCGGTGTCGGAGACTTGCCGAGCGGGTGAGGCGAGCGTCCGCGCGAGCCGCGTGACTTCGTTTCGCGCGATTGGCAATTCGCCGCCGGGTTGTTACCATTGCGCGTATGAAAAAGTTTTTGTTCGCCGCTTCACTGTTGCTGGCCGCGCTGTCGCTTCGCGCCGCTATCCAAACCAAAACCGTCGAATACAAATCCGGCGACACTACGCTCGCAGGTGTGTTGGTCTGGGATGACGCGGTGAAGTCGCCGCGCCCCGGTGTGCTCGTGGTGCATCAATGGATGGGTCTCACCGATTACGAGCAGGGTCGCGCCAAGCAGCTCGCGGAGTTGGGCTACGTGGCCTTCTGCGCGGACATCTACGGCCAGGGCGTGCGTCCGGCGGACACCAAAGAAGCGGGCGCGCAGGCGGGCAAATATAAAAAAGACCGTGCGTTGTTACGCGAGCGCGTGAACGCGGGCTTGGCGGAGTTGAAGAAATCTGAACTGGTGGATGCGAAGCGCACGGCGGCCATCGGTTATTGTTTCGGCGGCACGACGGTCATCGAACTCGCCCGCAGCGGCGCGGAGGTGTTGGGCGTAGTGAGTTTTCACGGCGGCTTGGATTCGCCCACGCCGACAGACGGCAAAAATATCAAAGGCAAGGTGCTGGTCTGCCACGGCGCGGATGATCCGTATGTGAAGGCGGCGGACTTGGCGGCGTTCGAGGAGGAGATGCGCGCGGCGCAGGTGGATTGGACGCTCATCAAATACGGCGGCGCGGTTCACGCGTTCACGCAGCCGCTGGCGGGCAACGACAATTCCAAAGGCGCGGCTTACAACGAACGGGCGGATCGCCGTTCGTGGGCGGCGCTGAAATTGTTTCTCGCGGGAATCTTTCATTAAACTTTTTCTTTGGCCACAGATGGACACAGATGAAACACAGATATTCCTGACCGGCCACGCCGGTGCTTTTTTCCATCTGTGTTTCATCTGTGTTTCATCTGTGGCTTAAAAACTCATGCGTATCACTGGCGGACAAGCAGGCGGGCGGATTTTGCGAGTGCCGAAAGGGCTCGATGTGCGCCCCACGCCAGATCTCGTCAAACAAGCCATCTTCAACTCGCTCGGCGAACGCGTGGTGGACGCGCGGGTGTTGGAATTGTTTGCGGGCAGCGGGGCGTTGAGTCTGGAGTGTTTGAGTCGCGGCGCGGCGAGCGTGGTATGCGTGGAGTTGTCGCATCGCCACGCGGAATTTATCCGGCGCAACAGCAGCACGCCGGAGTTTCCGCCGCACGCGCTGTCGGTGCGGGTGCAAGACGTGTTCACCGCGCTGAAACAACTCGCGGAGTCCACGCAGCAGTTTGATTTGATTCTCGCTGACCCGCCTTACGGAGAAAAAAACGTGAACCGCCGTTCCGAATCGCTCGCGCAGCAATTGCTCGACGATGCGAACTTGCCCAAGTTGCTTGCGCGCGGCGCGCGGCTGGTGCTGGGGCACACGAAGCGCGACACGCTGGAGTTGCCGCCGCACTTCGCCGAAGCGAAATTGATGAAGCACGGCGATACGATGATGCGGTTTTTGGAGTTGAAGAACTGAGCAGTCCGTGCGGTTGAAAAAATTCTTTAGTTAGTTTGGTGGTCGTGACTCTTCTCCCTCACCCCAGCCCTCTCAACTGTTGTTGGCTTTTGGTCATGTCTTCAGAAGATGAGAGATGTGAGAGTGTTATGTCAATCTCACCGTCCCCGATGACAAGCTTCTCAATGAGGCTTTCTGCGATTTGCCGCTTCTCGTCCGTCGCCATTTTAGGCCAGCGGTCATACAGCGTTTGGGCTTCCGACAGCACTTCATCCGCCGACAAGGTGTTCACCTTCGACACGTCCACCCCGGCCTGCAACTTGGGCAGTTCCGCCACTAACAGGTTCAATCGAACCTCGGCGGGTTTGTAGAAGTCGGCAAAGCCTTGCCCGGTCACATGGCCGTCCAAGTAGAGCCGGTGCGTCTGGTTCATACCCTCCCGGATGGTCTGGATTTCCTGCTCATGGGCAGTCAAAGCCGCCTGTTTCTCCGCAAGGTTGTGCTTCGCCGTCTGCAAATGTTGGTTAATCCGGTTGGTATCGGCAAAGAAGCCTTTCAGTTCCTCTCGCACAATACCGTCCAAATCCACAATGGGGATTTTGTTGTGACACGCCCGGCAGACATACTTCGGGCTGTTGGAACGGACATACATCTTGTTGCCACACTTGCAATGAGCCAAGTTGCCGAAAATCTGCACCGGCAACCGTCCCGGTTTCCGCCACGATTTCAATTGTTCTTCCAATAGCTGGTTGGCTTGGTTCCACACCGCCTCCGACACGATGGGTTCACACTCCACCTTGCCCCATTCGCTCTCCGGCTTGTCCGCCATCTGCCATTTGCCGATTTTGCGGTATCGGTTGAAGTAATAGACGCCTTTGGCGCTGGGGTCTACCAAGAGCCGTGGGATATGCACATCCCGCCAGACCAATCCCGCACGGGTGCGATACCCAGCGGCGTTCAACAACTTCGCCACTGTCCCTTTGCGTCGCTGTTGCAGGAACAACTCGTAAGCTTTACGGCGGACGGGAGCTTCTTCTGGATGGGGGAGGAGCTTCCGCTCTACCCAGTGGTAGCCATACGGCGCGCGGCCATTGATGGACTTGCCGAGCTTGGCGCGCACGGTGACGGACGCTTGCACCCGGTCGGCAATCTCCTCGCGTTCCCAATGTGCCATGGCCGCGACCATGGTGAAGAACAACCGGCCGGACGGGGTGCTGGTATCAATGCTCTCCTGCAAGGAGATCATGTCGGCATTGTGGTCACGGAAGTATTCGGAGAAGTCTTCCAATTCCCGCTTGTTGCGCGACAGGCGGGCGAGCTTGGAGAAGATGAGGCCGGTGATATGCCTGCGCTTCACGTCGGCCAACATTCGTTTGGCTTCGGCGTGTTCCTTGACGGTCTTGCCGCTCTGCCCGGCGAGGTCGTAGATTTCTTTGACGCGCCAGCCTTTCACCAAGGCGTAGGCTTTGGCGCGTTCCAGATGGTGTTCCGGGCTTTCGCCTTTGGCTTGGTCTTCGGTGGAAACGCGGATCCAGATGCCGACCTCTTTGAGCAAATGAGAATTGTCCTTCATATACTACTTCATACCCGAAAACTAGACGACGGGGCAAGATAAAAGTATGTCTTTCCACTAAACAATGTGATTTAGTTTTACCGTGCAACAAATGAAATTGGTCAAAGAGACCGAACTGGCGAAATTGGCGAAGGCGGCACGAACAAAAGCTGGGTTGTCCAAGGCCGAAGTGGGACGACAATTGGGGGTCACGCGCGGCACCATTCACCAAGCCGAAGAATACTTCGAAATGAGCCTGACCAGACTGCGGATCAAAATTATTGAGAAATGCTCCGCTGCTAAAATTTCCGGTCCGCTTTACCAGATTAAAGCTAAAACTATCTAGGCGTCGCGCACGAGATCCCGCAGGCGGACTTTGAGAGCTTTGGCTACACGGGCAAGTGCATCAACTGAAATGGTCTTCTCCATGCGCTCCACTTCACCGATATATTTTGGATTCAAGGACGCCAGTTCACCCAGTCGTTCTTGGGTTATGCCCACCTTCTTGCGATAGCCGCGAATAGCTTGGCCTAAAGATTTGCGATGTGCGGGATGTGCTGCCACAACTGGCAGAATAGCCGATGCCCCTGCCGACACTAAACCAGCTATAGCTGGTATTTATTCCTTGCCTCTTTTGACTGATTAACGGATGGTATCCAGCAAATGAATATGGAACTGACTTTCACCAAACGCCTCGGCCTCGACCCTCACGCCAA
>JBJOPC010000024.1:0-9706 GCA_046050965.1 Verrucomicrobiota bacterium
GTCTTGTTCTTGAACGCCGTGCCGTAGATGCGCTGGAGCTGCGGGCCTTTTTCGTCGCCCTTGTAATACGCGGCGGCCACGCTCGTGAGCTTGAACGCGCCGATGTTGCCGGTGCGCATCACATGCGGCCCGGCGCACAGGTCAACGAAATCGCCGTTCTTGAAATAGGAAATCGGTTCGCCCTCGGGAATCTGCTGAAGCAGGTCGAGCTTGAATTTGCTCGGACTGGTCGGACGGTCGGACAAACCGCCGAGACGGCCGCTCGACGCATCGGCAATCGCCTGCTCGCGTGTGACCGTGAGTTTCTCAAAAGGATTGTTCGCCTTGATCTCCTTCTTCATCTCCGCCTCGATCTTCTCGAAGTCCTCGGGTGAAATACGGTGCGAGAGTTCGAGGTCGTAGTAAAAACCATTGTCCACGGGCGGGCCGTAGGCGAATTGCGCTTCTGGCCAGAGCCGCAAAATCGCGGTGGCCATGACGTGCGCGCACGAGTGCCGGATGCGCTCCAGCTCGGTCATCTTCGCGCGGTCGTCGAGAGTTTTGCGTTCGGGATTCGGCGCGTCGGGCGCGGGTTGTTGTTCAGCAGACATGGCGGTGAAAATAGCGTCCCGCTGCGCGCAAAGGAAATTCAATTTTCAAATGAGCGGCCTGACGCAGCCGTCAAGGCAGCACCGTCTGCAAATATTTCCCCGTGTAGCTCGCGGGGTTTTTGGCGACGGCTTCCGGCGTGCCTTCGGCGACGATTCTGCCGCCGTGCGCGCCACCTTCCGGGCCGAGGTCAATCAGCCAGTCGGCGGTTTTAATCACGTCGAGGTTGTGCTCAATGATGACGAGTGTGTTGCCGGACGAACGCAGTTTGAACAAAACTTCCAGCAGCTTGGCGACGTCGTGGAAATGCAACCCGGTCGTCGGCTCGTCGAGAATGTAGAGCGTGCGTCCGGTCGCCTTGCGGCAAAGTTCCGCCGCCAGCTTCACGCGTTGCGCCTCGCCGCCGCTTAACGTCGTCGCCGCCTGCCCGAGGCCGATGTAGCCGAGGCCAACCTCTGTGAGCGTGCGGCAGACGTTTTCGATCTTCGGCACGGCGCGGAAAAAATCTACAGCCTCGTCCACCGTCATCGCGAGAATGTCGGCGATGTTTTTGCCCTTGTAAGAAATCTCCAGTGTCTCGCGGTTGTAACGCTTGCCCGCGCACTCCTCGCACGTCACATACACCGCTGGGAGAAAGTGCATTTCAATTTCAATCAAGCCGTCGCCCTGACATTTCTCGCAGCGCCCGCCCTTCACGTTGAAACTAAAACGCCCCGGCCCGTAGCCGCGCACCTTTGCCGTCGGCAGGCGCGAAAACAGGTCGCGGATTTCGTTGAACACGCCGGTGTAAGTCGCCGCGTTGCTGCGCGGCGTGCGGCCGATGGGCGCTTGGTCAATCACGATGACCTTGTCCAAGCCTTCGTAGCCGCGCAGTTCGCGGTGCTCGCCGGGGCGTTCCTTCGACGAATAAAATTTGCGGAACAACGCGCGCCGCAAAATGTCGTCCACCAAAGTGGATTTGCCCGAACCGCTCACGCCGGTCACGCAGGTCAACGTGCCGATGGGAATTTTCAAATCCACGTCCTGCAAATTATTTTCGCGACAGCCGAGCACTTCCACCCAGCCGCGCGACGGGTTTGGCGCGGTGCGCGTCTTCGGCACGGACACTTCGAGTTCGCCGGTGAGATACTGCGCGGTGAGTGAGCGTTTCACCTTCAGCACTTCCGCCAACGTGCCGCTCGCGACGAGTTCGCCACCGTGAACGCCCGCGCCCGGGCCAAGATCGAGGACAAAATCTGCCGCACGAATCGTGTCCGCGTCGTGTTCGACGACGAGCACGGTATTGCCGATGTCGCGCAGGCCCTTGAGCGTGGCGAGCAAGCGGTCGTTGTCGCGCTGATGCAGGCCGATGCTCGGCTCATCGAGGACGTAAAGCACGCCGACCAGCGCCGCGCCGATTTGCGTGGCGAGCCGGATGCGTTGCGCTTCGCCGCCGGAAAGCGAGCCGCTCTCGCGGTCGAGCGTGAGGTAGCCAAGGCCGACGTTTTTCAAGAAGCTGATGCGCGCGCGGATTTCCTTGATGACTTCGCCCGCGACTTTTTGCTGAAACTCCGTGAGCGCGAGCGTGGAGAAAAATTCATCCGCCTGCTCAATGGACAAACCGCAAACGTCCATGATGGAAAGCCCGGGGATTTTTAATTTCGAATTTCGAATTTCGAATTTCGATTTTGTTTCAGCGTCGCCGAGCGTGACCGCCAGAATCTCCGGCTTCAACCTACGCCCCTTGCACGAGTCACAAAACTGCGGACTCATGTAGGCCTTGAGCCGGTTGCGGATGAATTCGCTCTCGCTGTCGTGCGCGAGGCGTTCAAGGTTCGGCAGGACGCCCTCGAACGGGCGCGTGATGGTGCTTTGCTTGCCGCCGCGCCAGAACTTGAACTCCATGTCCACTTCGCCCGTGCCTTCGAGTAGAACTTTTTTGAAGTCCGCCGGCAAATCTTTGTAAGGCGTTTCCAAACTCACACCACCGTGCGCCGCGACCGACCGCAGCATGGCCTTGTAATACATGATGAGCCGCTTGCCTGCGCGCCGCCACGGTTGGATGGCGCTCTCCAACGGCTCGTCAGGATTCGGCACGACGAGATGTTCGTCGAAAACCATCTTCTGGCCAAGACCATGACAGACCGGACACGCGCCGCTCGGCGAGTTGAACGAGAAATGTTTCGGCTCGGGCGGCTCGTAGCTTTTTCCCGTGGCAGGCGAACACATTTTGTTCGAGTGGAGTGTTTCAATCCAATTCTCGTAGCCGCCGACGTTAGTCGGCGCACTTTGAGTTTTGCGCGGACTAACGTCCATGGCTACATCAGCGAGTTGGTGCAGCGTGAACAACACGCCTTCACCCCAGCGCAGCGCGGTCTCGACCGAGTCCGCGAGGCGTGTGCGAATCTTGTCGTCAATCACGAGCCGGTCCACGACGGCTTCGATGTGATGAAATTTTTTCTTGTCGAGCTTCACACGATTGGTCGCGTCGCCGAGTTCCACGATTTCGCCGTCCACGCGGGCGCGCACGAAACCTTCGCGCGCGATTTTTTCCAGCACGTCGCGGAACTCGCCCTTCTGCCGTCGCACGACGGGCGCGAGAATCATCAGCTTCGTCTTCGGCGGCAGCGTGAGGATTTTGTCCACGATCTCGCTCGCGGTCTGCGACGAGATCGGCACGCCGGTTTCCGGACAATGCGGCTGGCCGATATGTGCGTAGAGCAGGCGGAGGTGGTCGTAGATTTCCGTCGTGGTGGCGATGGTCGAGCGCGGATTCGAGCCGGAGCTGCGTTGCTCGATGGCAATGGCGGGCGACAAACCTTCGATGAAATCCACGTCCGGCTTCTGCATCTGGTCGAGGAACTGCCGCGCGTAAGCGGAAAGCGACTCGACGTATTTGCGCTGCCCCTCGGCGTAAATCGTGTCGAACGCGAGCGACGACTTGCCGCTGCCGGACAGGCCGGTGATGACGACGAGCTTGTCGCGCGGGATTTGCAGCGTGAGGTTTTTGAGGTTGTGCTGTCGCGCGCCACCAATCTTGATGAACTCTTTTGCCATGGTTGTGAATTTTTCGTTTCGCCTAACCGGGAAATTTAGGGAACGGCTTTGCAAAAAGAAAGCGGGGAACGGGTGAGGGAGAAAAGGTGCACCCGCACACCCTTGAGTTCCCAGAGGCGTCTTGTCTCGCGCGCATTTTCCTGCGACAGTCCGCGCCCATGAATTTTGTTTTCCTATGCTGACCGTCGCCGGCCTCTCTAAAACTTTCGGCGGACGCGAACTCTTTGACGACGTTTCGCTCAACATCCAATCCGGCGATCGCATCGCCATCGTTGGGCCGAACGGTGCGGGCAAATCCACGCTGTTCAAAATTATTCTCGGCAAAGAAGAGGCCGACGACGGCAGCGTGAGTTTCGTGCGTGGCACACGCGTTGGTTACTTGCCGCAGGAGAGCGAGCCTGCTGGCGACGAAACCGTTCTCGACATCGCCGTGCCGCCGGAACACGAGCACGACGGGCAATTCGTCGCCAAGGCCAAGCAGATTCTCGATAGCCTCGGCTTCAAACTCGCCGACCACAACCGCCCGGCGCGCGAAATGTCTGGCGGCTGGATTATGCGCGCACACCTCGCGCGGCTGCTCGCCGAGGAACCGGATTTGTTGCTGCTCGACGAACCGACGAACCATCTCGATCTGGAGACGCTCATCTGGTTTCAGGATTATCTCTGTTATTATCCCGGCGCGATTTTGCTCATCTCGCATGACCGCGAATTTCTGAACCGCCTCTGCACGCACATCGCCGAACTGCGGTCGTCGCGCATCCTCCGCTACACGGGCAACTACGATGAATACGTCGTTCAACGTGCATCCGCCGAGGCGACGATGGCCGCGACTGCAATGGCGCAGCGGCGCAAGATTGATCAGTTGCAAACATTCGCCGATCGCTTCCGCGCCAAAAACAGCAAAGCCTCGCAAGCGCAGAGCAAGCTCAAGCAAATTGAGCGCATCAAAGAAGAAATGGTCGTCGTGCCGGACAACGACGGGCCGACGGTGGGTTTCCGTTTTCCGCAACCCGCGCGCAGCGGTCAGCGCGTCATCACGCTGGACAAAGTGAAGTTTGGCTACACGCCCACCAAGCTGCTTTACGAGAACATCGGGTTCGAGTGTGAGCGCGGCCAGCGTATCGTGCTCGTCGGGCCGAACGGCGCGGGTAAATCCACCTTGCTCAAGCTGCTCGCGGAAGTTCTCTTGCCGCTCGAAGGCGAACGCAAGCTCGGCCACAACGTCAAGGCGGGCTACTTCGCGCAGCACCGCGCGGCGATGTTGAATCCGCGCAATACCGTTTTGCAGGAGGCACTCGATACGCCGCAGCGCGTCACCGAACAATCCGTGCGGACGATTCTCGGCAGTTTTTTGTTTCGCGGCGACGACGTGTTCAAGCCGGTGAGCGTGTTGAGCGGCGGCGAAAAAAGTCGGCTCGCGCTCGTGAAGCTGTTGCTCGATCCGCCGAATTTGTTGCTCATGGACGAGCCGACGACGCACTTGGATTTGGCCAGCGTGGACGCGCTCATTGAGGCGTTGTCGCAGTTTGAAGGCACGTTGATTTTTATCAGCCACGACGTGCATTTCATCCGTCGGCTGTCCAACCACGTCGTGCGCGTGGAAGCCGGGCAGCTCAAACATTTCGGCGGCGGTTACCAATACTATCTCGACAAGACGCAGCAATCCGCCCGCGCCGCGCTGACGAGTTCGGCGTTCAACGGCGAGGCTGCGCGCAGCAAACCCGCCGTGCCGCCAGCGGAGCGCAAAGAACAAAAGCGGCTCGAAGCCGAGCAGCGCCAAGCGCGTGCGCGCCAACGGTCGGAAATCCAAAAACGTTTCACCGCGCTCGAAAAAGAAATCGCCATGCTCGAAGTCCGCGAAGGTGAACTCGCGATTGAATTGGAAAAGCCGGAGACCTACGCGCTCGGCGGCAAAGCCACGCAGATTAACCGCGAATTGATGGAAGCAAGCGATCGCCTCGTGGAAGCAAACACGGAATGGGAAGCGGCGGGCAACGAGTTGAGCGCGTTCGACGCGGAAGTCGCAGCGGCTAAAACCGCAGATGCTTCAGCGTGAGTCCGCGATTGATGAGCTGCTTCAGCGAATCAATCGCGATGTGCAAGTGCTGATCCAGAAACGCCTGCGTCACTTTCGCATCGCTCGCGGCAGTCTTCACGCCGTCAGGTGTCATCGGTTGATCGCTCACGAGCAGCAGCGCGCCCGTCGTGATTTCATTATGGAAGCCGGTGATGAAAATCGTCGCCGTTTCCATATCAATGCCGATGCAGCGGAGTTTTTTCAGATACTTTTTGAACTGGTCGTCGTGCTCCCACACGCGGCGATTCGTGGTGTAGACCGTGCCAGTCCAGTAATCGCATTTGCGGTCGCGGATGGTCGTGGAGATAGCCTTCTGCAAACTGAACGCAGGCAGTGCGGGAACTTCCGGCGGAAAATAATCGTTCGACGCACCTTCGCCGCGAATCGCCGCGATGGGCAAAATCAGTGAACCCAATTTCGCGACGTGTTTCAGTCCACCGCATTTGCCGAGAAACAAAACCGCCTCCGGCTTCACCGCGCCGAGCAAGTCCATGATGGTCGCCGCGCTCGCGCTGCCCATGCCGAAATTGATAATCGTGATGCCGTTCGCGGTGGCATTGGGCATTGGTTTATCCGCGCCGCGAATTGGCACGTTGTGCCAGCGCGCGAACATCTCGACGTAGTTGTTGAAGTTGACGAGCAGAATGTGTCTGCCGAACTCCTTGAGCGGAGTGCCGGTGTAACGCGGGAGCCAGTTCGCGACGATTTCAGCCTTGGTCTTCATTCGTTGCCGAAGTGTTCTCGCACAGACGCCCCGCAGCGGCAAGCGCGAAAAACTCGCAACCCGCAGCCCGAAACTCGAAACTTTCTTTTTCTCCCCGTCGCCGCAACCATGACCGCGTGAAATGGTTTTTGCTCCACATAGTTTTCGCCCTCGCCCTCGCGCTGAATTCGCGCGCGGCAGGCGTAGCGAAACGCGTCGTCGTCGTCGTGTGGGACGGCATGCGACCGGATTTTATTTCCACCGAGCACACGCCCACACTCGCCAACCTTGCGAGCAACGGAGTTTTTTTTGCGCACCACCACTCGGTTTATTGCACCGCCACGGACGTAAACGGCACGGCCATCGCCACCGGCCAGCAACCGCAGCGCAGCGGCATCATCGCGAACAAAATCTTTCGCCCGGAAATCAACCCGCTCAAACCAGTGTTCGCCACGACGAACGAAGTGATTCGCAAAGGTGACGAACTCACACACGGAAATTTTCTACTCACGCCCACTGTCGCGGAAATTTTGCAAGCCGCAGGCAAGCACACCGTCATCGCCGGTGCGAAGGATGTGGCTACGCTGCACGACCGCCGCGAGCGCGACGACGCCACGCACGGCGCGCTGCTGTCCGCGGGCGAAACGCAGCCGGTGAAACTCACGGACGACCTCGTGGCCGCGCTCGGAAAATTTCCCAAAGCCGCCGTCGTCACGAACAAGGAAACGAATTCGGCGCGCGACGAATGGACGACCCGCGCGCTCGTCGGCGAATTGTGGGGCGACGAGTTGCCGGAGTTTTCGTTGCTGTGGTTGAGTGAACCCGACCACTCGCAACACGCCGATGGACCTGGTTCCGCCAAGGCGCTCGCCGCGCTTGAAAGCTCCGACCGTCAGCTTGCCACCGTGCTCGCGCAGCTCGAGCGGCGCGGCCTGCGTGCGGACACCGATGTGTTCATCGTCTCCGACCACGGCTTCTCGACCATCGCGCACGTCGTGGACGCGGCGAAGGAATTGCAAGCGGCGGGCTTCAAGGCGGCGCGCGAATTCAAGCAGCCTATGCAGCCCGGCGAAATTCTTGTGGCTGGTCAAGGCGGCTCCGTGCTGTGTTTTGTTCACGGTCACGACGCGGCGATTGCAAAAAAACTGGCGGCGTTTTTCCAGCAGCAGTCGTTCACCGGCGTCGTGTTCGCGCGCGAAAAAATCTCCGGCACGTTCCCGCTCGCAGCGGGCAATCTCGCCTCGCCGGACGCGCCCGACATTGCTGTATCGTTGCGTTGGTCGCCGGAGAAAAGCAAAGCCGGTGTGCCCGGAACTTTTTACTCCGACAAGGCGTTGACGAGCGTGGCCGACAAGAGCCGCGTCGGCGCGGGGAACCACGCGAGCTTGAGTCCGTTTGACACGCACAACACGTTCGTCGCCGCCGGGCCGGATTTTGCGCGCGGCCTCGTGAGCGAGTTGCCGAGCGGCAACACCGACCTCGCGCCCACGATTCTCTGGCTGCTCGGTGTGCCGCCCGCTGTGCCGATGGACGGCCGCGTGTTGAGCGAAGCGTTGGTGGCTAAAAATGCTCCGCGCGCCGCCAAGCTCGTGACGAAGCGGCTGGAGGCCACGCAGAAATTTCCCAGCGGAACGTGGTCGCAATATCTGCAGACCAGCCGCGTCGGCAAAACGGTCTACCTCGACGAGGGCAACGGCGCGTTCGCTGAAAAATAGCCATGCCTACGCTGCTTGAAAAAATGGAGGCGAACGCCGCCGAACGTCTCGTGTTGCCGCCGGGGCGCACACCGTCCGAAGAACTCGCGCGCTTCAAAAACTTCCTCAAGGTCGAGACGCATCGCATCAAAATCCTGCATCGCGGCGGCGCAAGTGGGCGCGAAGTTTGTGCGGCGCGAGCGGCGTTGATTGACATTTTGCTACGGCATTTGTGGGACGCCGCCATCGCCTCGCTCACCCCGCAAGCGCGCAAAGAATTTCCGCCGCTCGCACTCGTGGCGCTCGGCGGTTACGGTCGCGCAGAGTTGAATCCGTGCAGTGACATTGACTTCATGTTCCTGCACGACGGTCGGCTCGTCGCGGGCAACAAGCCCATGCCGCAGCTTTCGCGCATCATTGACGGGATGCTGTATCCGCTCTGGGACATGGGCATGAAAGTCGGCCACAGCGTGCGCAGCATCGAGGAATGCGTGACCGTCGCCAACGAAGATATGCAGTCGAAAACTTCGATCATCGAAGCGCGGCTCATCACCGGCGACGCGGCGTTGTTCAAAAAATTCCAAAAAGTTTCCGTGGCGAAATGCGTGGACGGGTTCGAGGAAAAATATTTTGCCGCGCGCATCGCCGACCAAACCACGCGCCGCACGAAGTTCGGCAACTCCGCGCTGATGCAGGAGCCGAATTTGAAGAACGGCTGCGGCGGGCTGCGCGATTACCAGAATCTGTTGTGGATGGCGTTTTTCAAATACCGCACACGCACGCTCGCAGATTTGGAAGCGCAGGAACTCATCGGCGCCGCCGAGTGCAAGCAACTCGGCGCGGCTTACGATTTTATTTTGCGCACGCGCAACGAGCTGCACTACCACGTTGAGCGCGCCACGGACGTGCTGCTCAAGGCGCACCAACCCGCCGTCGCGCTCGCGCTCGGCTACGGCGACCGTTCGCCCAGTCAGCGCATCGAGAAGTTCATGCGCGAACTTTACACGCACCTCCGCAACCTCCATCTGCTCACGCGCACGCTGGAACAGCGCCTCGCGCTCATGCCGCCCACGCAGCCGCAGCCGCGGCTCGCGCGTTTGAAAAATTTCATCGCCGCCAGCCGCCGCCCCGCGCCGCCCAAGTTGGTGAGCGTGGACGGCTGCAAAATTTCCGAGACCGAGATTCACGCCGTGAGCAACCGCGTGTTCCGCGACCAACCGCGTCGGCTCATGCGCGTGTTCTTGCAGGCGCAGACGCGCGGTAAAAAGCTGCACCCCGATTTACTCCAACTCGTTCGCAACAACCTCGCGCTCGTGGACGGAAAATTTCTGCGTGACGCCCATGTGCGCTCGACGTTCCTCGCCATCCTGAACCAGCGCGGCAACGTCGCCTCCACGCTGCGCGCGATGCACGAAGTGGGGCTGCTCGGTAAATACATTCCCGAATTCGGCAAACTCACCTGCCTTGTGCAGCACGAGTTTTATCATCAATACGCCGCCGACGAACACACGCTCGTCTGCTTGGAAAAACTCGACGCCATCGCCACGGCCAAGGAACCGCCGTTCAGCAATTACACCGAGCTGTTCCAAAATCTGGAACGTCCGTTCA
>JBJOPC010000025.1:0-35889 GCA_046050965.1 Verrucomicrobiota bacterium
AGCCTGTTTGGCGAGCTTGCCGGATTCGATGGTGATTTGTTTGTCGCCGATGGCGGCGGAGATTTTAGCTGACATAATTTCTTTCTTGGCCTCCGTTGCCATGAGGAACTTCAGTGAACCCCGAAAAGTTTTCGGAGCTGAATGAAACTACTCGACGGCAACGGAGATTTTTCAATGCGCTGGTTTTAGTTGAAGGCCAGAGCCTGCCGCGCGAGCAAACTCTGGCCGAAATTGGGGACAGAAAAGGCCGCGCTTACTTGCGCAGCTTGAGCTTCTTGGTCACGGTCTGGTAACGCGTGGTGTCCGTGCTGTGCAAATAGTCAAGCAACTTGCGGCGTTGGCTGACCATAATTAAAAGGCCACGGCGCGAGCTGTGGTCTTTCTTATTGGTCTGCAAATGGCCGGTGAGATGGTTGATGCGTTCCGTGAGGAGCGCGATTTGCACATCGGCGGAGCCGGTGTCTTTGGCGTGAAGTTTGAAACCTTCGATCGTTTTCGCTGTATCTGACATATATCTGATTCTTTGTGTTAAAAAATGACGCGACAAGCTAGATACCGACACGCCGGGTGTAAAGTTCAAATTCCCGGTTTCTGGGTTGTGTCGCTGATTTTGTGGAATTTCCACGGGGATTTCATCGCGTCTTTTGCGTTCTTCGCGTGCGGCAAGTCGTCTTAACCCCGCTTCCGCACCAATAATATATGCTCACACGCCAGCACCACTTCGCCACGCTGGTTCGTCACCTCCAGAATTTCCGGCACGATGCCCATGCCCGGCTTCTTGTGCTCACGTTTTTCGCCAATCGTCACCTTCACGCGAATCGTGTCGCCGATGAACACCGGTTTGATGAACCGCAACCGATCATAGCCATACGAAAACGCCACTGGGTTTATTTCATTCGCCGTCATGCCCACCGCCACGCTGAAAATCAAAGTGCCGTGCGCAATGCGTTGCTTGAACTCCTGTGTCTGGCACCACTCCGCGTCCATGTGGTGCGGGAAAAAATCCCCCGTCTGCCCCGCGTGGATGACGATGTCCGTCTCCGTGATGGTGCGACCGAGCGTTGCGCGCACTGCGCCGACCGTGTAGTCCTCGAAAAAAGTTTCTTTGATCATGGTGGGATAAGTTGCGTGCAGCGTTGGACGGCGATGGTGATTGAGCGACAGAATGGTCGTTAATCAAGTTTATGGCTGCGGACGGTAGAGATTGGTTTGAGCCTTGTCTAGCAGGGATTATCTGAAGGCTGGCAGTTCATGGTTGAAATGCGAATTACGACCTTTGCTGGCTCCGTTTAGCTACGGCCAGTGGACGCGGTAGAAGCGGGTATTGTTCGTGGCGGGCGTGGTGAAACGATACGAGACGCCCGGCGTGTTGGTGGTGAGCGTGGCGGCGGTTTGGTTTGTCCACGGCCCGCCGGGCAGCGCGGCTTCTTGCAGCGTGAAGCCAAGTGGCAAACCTGACGTGAGCGCAAAGTCGGCGACGCTGGTTTGATTCGTGACGGCGAAGGTGTCCACGCGGGTGCGCGGGACGCAGAGAAATTCATTCGTTGCGAGCACGCGCGGCGTGAAACGCAACGCTAGCACTGCGCCTTGGAAAAAATTATTCGTGTTCGCTCGCATGCCGATGGACGCGACGCCGTTGGTCAAGCCGCCGGAAGCAATGTTGGTGGACAGTTCAAACGTGGTGTTGACGTATTGCTTGAAGAACGTGCCGTCGTAAGTCACGGCGAGTTGTTGCCAGTCGCCAAGCGGATGGGTTTTAGAGGTGTCAATGAGCGTATTGTTGCTCGCTTGTGCGGAGGCGTAGCGGAGGAAGGTGTCGGCATACCAGACGGTGTTCGAGATGCGGCCTTCGAGGGTGAGGCGGTGGTCGGGGGCGACTTGGTTGGCGTTGGGCGCGGCGATGTGAAAGATGCGCGGCGCGCCTGCCGTGGCGACGTTTGTGAGGTCGGGGCGGAAAATCATTTCCACGGTGAAGTTGGTCCAGCCAGCGATGGGATTGTTGGAGACGGTGAGGCCTTGGTTGACGCCATTGAAGAGGACGGCGTTGCCGTAAGGCGTGGCGATGACGGTGGGGCTACCGTATTTCAACACGCCGTAGCCGCCGATGTTCGTGGTGTTGTTGACGAGCCAAGTAGTCTGCGCGCGGGCGGAGCAGGGCAGGACGAGAGCGGCGCAAATCAAAATGACACGAACGGAGCAGGGAAACATCGGTGGGACAATACTTTTAACGCGCGGGAATTCCAGTGCGAAGTCATGAGGCGTGGAATTTTGTTCGAGCCATGTGGGAAATTGAATTGCCCGAAGGAGTTTTATGAATACCGTTGCCGTCCGATATTTTGCAATGACCACCACCGAAATTCCCTCCCTCCCGCCCGGCGTCAAGCTGACGCGGCTGACCAACGGCCTCACCATCATCGTGCGCGAAGATCACAGCGCGCCCGTCGTCAGCGCGCAGGCGTGGTGCGCCACGGGCAGCATTGACGAAGGTAAGTGGCTCGGCGCAGGTTTGTCGCATGTCTTGGAGCACATGTTGTTCAAAGGCACGAAGACGCGCGGCTCCGGGCGCATTGATCAGGAAGTGCAGGAAGCCGGCGGCTACATGAACGCCTACACTTCATTCGACCGCACCGTTTATTACATCAACGTCCCGAACACCGGCGCGCGGGTGGCGATTGATATTCTCGCGGACATCATGCAACACGCCGCGCTCCCGCCGGACGAACTCGCCAAGGAACTCGACGTCATCCGCCGCGAGATGGACATGGGGCAGGACGACCCCGGTTCGCGCGCGAGCCGCCGCCTGTTTGAAGTCGCCTACACGAAAAGTCCGTATCGCTGCACCATCATCGGCTACCTCGACATTTTTAATCAGCTCAAGCCCGCAGACATCCGCGAGTATTACGAAGCGCGTTACGCGCCGAACAATATTTTCTTCGTCGTCACCGGCGACGTGAAGGAGGCCGACGTTATCGCGCAGTTGAAAACTGCGTTTGCCGACGCCAAGGAAAAACCGTTGCCACCCGTCGTGCTGCCGGAAGAACCCAAGCAAGTCGCGCCGCGTGCGGTCATCGAGGAAGCGGCGATTGAACTGGGACATATGCATTTCAGTTGGCACATCCCCGACGTGCGCCACGCCGACGTGCCGTTGCTCGACGTGCTAGCGGTGTTGCTCGGTAGCGGACGCAGCTCGCGCTTGTTCCGCGAGGTGCGCGAGAAGCAAGGCGTCGTGCATCATGTGGATGCGTGGACTTACAACCCCGGTCGCCCCGGCGTGTTCGGCATGAGCGCGGTAGTGGACGGCGAACAATTCTCCGCCGCCCGCGACGCCATGCTCGCGGAAATCGAGCGCATGAAAACCACGTTGGTTTCCGCCGACGAACTCACCAAGGCGATGAAGCAATTCATCTCCGGCACGCTTGCGTCGCGCAAGACGATGCAGGGGCAAGCGCAAGACCTCGGCGGCAATTGGCTCGCCGCGAATGACCTCAACTTTTCTGCGCGCTACCTCGCCGCTGTGCAACGCATCACGTCTGCCGATTTGCAACGCGTCGCTCGCCATTATCTCACGCCGGAAAACCGCACGCTTTACGCGCTCTTGCCCGAAGGCACGGCGCCCAAGGAAACCACGCACGTCGAAAGCTCTACGGACAACGCCGTGCAGAAATTTACTTTGCCCAACGGTCTGCGTCTGCTCGTGAAGGAAGACCATCGCCTGCCGTTCGTGGAATTTCGCGCGGTGTTGCGCGGCGGCTTGCTCGCGGAAACAGCGGTGGATAACGGCGTCACCCAACTCATGTCCAAGATGCTGCTGCAAGGCACGACCACGCGCAGCGCGGAGCAGATTGCCGAAGAGAGCGAGAGCGTGGGCGGCCACCTTGATTCGTTCGGCGGCAACAACAGCTTTGGCTTGAACGCCGAAGTGATGCGCGAAGATTTTGCGCTCGGCTTGAATCTCGTCGCGGATGTTTTGCTCAACCCAACTTTCCCCGCCGACGCGCTTGAGCGCGAGCGCGAGATTCAACTTGCCGCCATCAAAGGACGCCGCGACGAATTGTTGCGCCTGTGCGGTCAACTCATGCGTCGCACGTTGTTCGGCGAGCAAGGTTACGGCCTCGACTCGCTCGGCTCCGAAGCGAGCGTCGACAAACTCTCGACGAGCGACCTAAAAAACTTTCACGCGAAGCTCACCGTGCCGAGCAACTGTGTGCTCGCCATCTACGGCGACGTGAAAGCGAGCGAAGTCAAAGCGGCGGTGGAACGCGCGTTTGGGAGATGGGAGATGGGAGATGGGAGATGGTCTTCCCCCAACTTCCAACTTCCAACTTCCAACTCCCATCTCCCAGCCCGCGTGAGCGAAGTTTGCGACAAGAAACAAGCCGTGCTCGTCGTCGGCTTCACAGGCACGACCATGTTTGCCGAAGATCGTTACGCGCTGGAGTTGTTGCAGGAAGCGTGCAGTGATTTAGGTTCGCGATTGTTTCTCCGCATCCGCGAGAAACTCGGCCTCGCCTACTACGTCGGCGCGCAGCAGATGCCCGGCGTGGTTCCCGGCTACTTCGCGTTCTACGCCGGGACGGAGCCGGAGAAAGCGCAACTCGTCGAAGACGAAATGCTGTCCGAAGCGCGCCAACTCTGCGACGACGGGTTGAGCGACGAAGAATTGAAACGCGCCAAAGCTAAAATCATCGGTCAGAAAAAAATTGCGCGCCAAGAACTCGGCGGTCTCGCCATGGCCACCGCGCTCGACGAGCTTTACGGCCTTGGTTATCAACACGCCGCGACCGACGACGCCAAATACGAAGCCGTCACGCGCGAGCAAGTCCGTGCCGCCGCGCAAAAATACCTGCGCCCCGAAGCCGCCGTCATCGCGTGGGTGCGCCCGACGTGAAGTAAATTCAAGATTGGAAAACGTCCGTTTAAATTTACCCTCTGCCGCGATTCGACATGGCTGTAAAATTCTTCAACTCACTTTCGCGCTCCGTGCAGGAGTTTGCGCCCATCCACGGCAACAAGGTCGGAATGTATTGCTGCGGGCCGACGGTCTATGACTTTGCGCACATCGGCAATTGGCGCACGTTTGTCTTCGGCGATCTCGTGCGGCGTTACTTGGAGTTTCGCGGCTACGCGGTGCAGCACGTCATGAACATCACCGACGTGGAGGACAAAATCATCCGCCGCGTCCGTGAAAATAAAACCACGCTGCGCGAATTCACCGGCCAATACACCGCCGCGTTCCTCGCCGATCTGCAAGCGCTCGGCTGCCATTTGCCGCACCAGCAACCGCTCGCCACCGATTACATCGCCGCGATGATTGAGCTGATCGAGAAACTCATCGCTCGCGGCGTGGCGTATCGTGCGGGCGACGGTTCGGTTTATTTTTCCATCGAGAAATATCGCGGCTGCGGCTGCCACTACGGCCAGCTCGTGAAACTCAATTTTGAAGAGATGCGCGTGGGCGAACGCGTGAGCAGCGACGAATATGCCAAAGAATCCGTCGCGGATTTCGCGCTCTGGAAAGCACGCGTGCTGGACGACGGTGACGTGTTCTGGCCGAGTCCGTGGGGCGAAGGTCGTCCCGGCTGGCACATCGAGTGTTCGGCGATGAGTTGGAAAATTCTCGGCGGCAGTTTTGATTTGCACCTCGGCGGCGAGGACTTGGCGTTCCCGCATCACGAAGACGAAATCGCGCAGAGCGAAGGCGCGGGCGTGAACGCGCCCGGCCAGCCGTTCGTGAAATACTGGCTGCACGGCGCGCACTTGCTGGTTGAGGGCAAGAAGATGAGCAAGTCGCTGGGGAATTATTTCACGCTGCGTGATTTGGTGGCGAAGGGTTTCACGGGACGCGAGGTGCGGTTTCTTCTGTTGAGCGCGCACTACCGCGAGACGTTTAATTTCACGATGGACGGACTTGCGGGCGCGCGCACGGCGTTGGGGCGCATTGACGAATGCGTGGCGAAGTTGCGGGCGTCGGCGAGTCCAAAGTCCGATGTCCAAAGTCCAAAGTCGGACGACGCGCTCGTCGCGAACATCACTGCCGCGCTCGATGATGATCTGAATATTTCCGGCGCGTGGGCGGTGGTGTTTGACTGGGTGCGCGACACGAACAAGCGGCTCGCGGATAATTCCCTCACGCCCACACAAGCGGCAGAAGCACTCTTGGCTTGGGAGCAGGTGAACCTGATTTTCGCTGTCGGAGCCGCTGCTGCCGCTGAAGCTCCGGCAGAAATCGTGGCGCTCGCCGAAGCGCGCGTGGCCGCCAAGAAAGCCAAGGACTTCAAGCAGGCCGACGCGCTGCGTGACGAACTCAAAGCCAAAGGCTGGCTGGTCGAAGACACCGCCAAAGGCCCGAAGCTCAAACGTCTGTAGGGTGTTTCTAAAAGGTCGGCGCGGCTTTTAACATTTGAGCCATTCTCCCTCACCCCGGCCCTCTCCCGCTGGGAGAGGGAGAAACGTGCGCCGCGGCTTGGCAAAATGAGTGTGGTCAACGGCTCGGAAGATTTTCGCAGAACCGAACGAGAACCAAGGCGGTTCCCTCTCCCAGCGGGAGAGGGTTAGGGTGAGGGAGGACGGGCTGTTATTTTCATCACGGTTATAATTTAAAAAACCACCCTCGCCAATTTTTTTACACACCGCGCACCATCCCGATTTTTGATTGCGACTTGAAACTTCCACCTCGTCTCTGGAAACTCCGCCCGCATGAACCGCATCGAAGCAAAATTTTCCGCGTTAAAATCCGCCGGGCAGAAGGCGTTTGTCGTCTACATCGGCGCGGGCGATCCGCATCTGGAAGCCACGCGGCAACTCGCGCTGGAATTTTCTAAAATCGGCGTGGATGTGCTGGAACTCGGCGTGCCGTTCAGCGATCCACTCGCGGACGGCCTTGTGAACCAGCTCGCCGCGCAGCGCGGTCTCGAAGCGGGTGCGACGCCACCGAAAGTTTTGGCGACGGTGAAAGCTATCCGCCAGCACTCGCAAATTCCCATCGTGCTTTACGTTTATTTCAACCTCCTGCACAAGCGCGGCGTGAAAGAATTTATCGCGGACGCGGCGGCGGCGGGCGTGGATGGGCTGTTGGTTTTAGATTTGCCGCCGGAAGAATCGGAGCACTACGAGTCGCTCATGGCGGCGGCGGGCTTGTGCAATATTTACCTTATCGCACCCACGACCACGGAGGCGCGCATGGGCGTCATCGCACCGCGCGCACGCGGGTTCATCTACTACGTTTCGCGTGAGGGCGTGACGGGGATGCAATCCAAGATTTCCGACACCATCGCGGCGATGACGGCGAAAATCCGCGCGCACACGCAGCTACCCATCGCAGTCGGCTTCGGCGTTTCCACGCCGGAACAAGCACGGACGGTCGCGAGCTTCGGCGACGGCGTGGTAGTGGGCAGTGCTATCGTGAACCAGATTGCCGAACACGGGAAATCGCCGGAGCTAATCCCGCGCGTGACGGCGTTCGTGAAGTCGCTGGCGGATGCGGTGAAAAGTTGACTTCAATCCAGGTCGAATCTAAACGGGAGCGAATCAGCCAGCTTGTGAGAAGAGGAAGGATTGATCGTAAGAGTAGAATACAGACGTATGGCCATTGAAGGTAACGTAACCCGACCAGGGTGTTAAAAAGTTAAATTCAAAATTTCCAAAGTTTGAAATATAGCAGCGACCTGTGTTCAGTCCGGTGTTTCGGTAGGTGAAAGGGTTTTCTCCAACAAATGGAGACCAAGCTGTAGAATCCGAAAACGAAAAGGATAAACCTGTTTCAAAAATCAATACGTTTCTCCCCGATAAAAAATACGGCGCGTTTCCAAGCGGACGAAACAGAATTGTAGTCGTGTTAAGGTTTGAACCTTTTACGGTGAAGATGACGATACTGCCGAATACTCGACCAACAATGTTGCCGCTTGCTGCAACAGGAGTTCCGGGCGACAAAAGAAATTGCAGCGGATCATAAAAAAGCCCGAAAAGTTCCCCTGTGAGTCCGTGATAGTCCCTAAAAAATAGAGGAAGGTGTAGCTAGGAACTGCGCCGCGAATGAAAATGGTGCCGGATATAGCAGAGCCGTTCACATTCATTTCCAATTTTGTAAGCGGACTACCACTCATTCCGAAACCATAAAACGAACCAGTGGTCGGAATATTATTGCCGGGGCTGGCTTTGACCGCCGAACTCGCAAAAAACAAAACAAGGAGAAGAATGATTGTTTGTCGGACTATTTTCATAAAAGCACTTCAATTCTTCTCCGGCAGTTTGCTTTTCATCAGGAGCGTGAGGGATTTCACGGCGAGTTCGATGGGCAAGATGGGTTTCTGAATGATGTCGTCGCCGCGCGCGAGGAGTTCGTGGGCGCGCTGGCGGAAATCGGTGGCGCTGGTGACGAAGATGACGGGCGTGTTGGCGTAGCGCGGGATTTCACGGAGGCGCGTGTAGAGTTCGAGGCCGTCCATGCCGGGCATGAGGTAGTCGAGGAGCACGAGGTCGTAGTGATGCGCGCGGAAAAGTTCGAGGGCCTTTTCCGGCGTGTCGGCGCTGGTGGCTTTGACTTCGGCGCGGCTCAAGGCGTGGACGAGCGCGCGGTTGGAGAGCGGTTCGTCGTCCACCACGAGCACGGCGAGGAGGTTGGTGGGGACGACGGGTTCGTCTTCGCCTTGACTGCTGCGGCGGACGAGTTCGCCGAGAAAATTCAACGCCGTCTCAATGGTTTGAATCGTGGAGGGATTGATGTGCTTGGGGCGTTCCTGCAATTCAAAGATAAGAGCTTCGAGCGCGGCGGCGAGGTGCGCGGCGCGCTGGCGTCCGGCGAGGTGCGCGAGGTCGGCGAAGAAATGAATTTGCCGGTGCAAATCTTTCAAGCGCACGAGGCGAAACTGCGGTTCGCTCGGCAACGCAAACGCGCGGGCGACGCCGAGTAGCGCGGTGATGGCGGCGGGCGCTTGCTTGGCGAAATCGCGCGCGGCGCGTTCGCTGGCGGAGAGGTGGTCTTCGCTCGCAGGCAGACTGAACGGACGCGCAAGATCGGTGGTGGAAATTTTTTCAAGCGCGGGCGGGGCAGCGGGCGGGGCGACGGGCGCGGATTTTTCAGGGAGCGCGAATTCTAGCGGCGCGGCCAGCGGCGTGGCGGCGCACGGCGTTGGCTCGGAATTTTCTAGGAGCGTGTGGACGAGCGCGATGAGTTGTGCGGGGGTGCAACTGGATTTCAAGAGCGAGGCGTCGGCTCCGGCTTTGGCGGCTTCGAGCGCAATCTCGGTCATGTAGGCGTTGGAGAAGATGACAACTTTGGCATGGCGGAGTTGGGCGTGCGCGCGGATAAATTTGAGCACGTCCGCGCCGTTGAACTTGGCGAGCATCAAATCAAGGATGACGAGGTCGGGGCGCGCGAGCGGCAGCAGGCGCATGGCGTCCAGCCCGTCGGTGGCGACCTCCACGGCAAAACCTTCGCGCAGGAATTTCTTCCGGTAAATCTCCACGACCACCGGATCGTCTTCGACTATGAAAATCTTTTTCATCTGCGCGGTGGAAATATGGCGGAACGGTTCGGGCAAGCAAGCTGGCAGAAGCTGCGATGCCTAGCGGTTATCACACCACGGACGCGCGCGCTTTCGGAAATTTGCCGAGATGAAAAATCAGGAAGCCGTGCAGGAATTGCCGCACGGCCACGGCTTGCGCGGCGGTGGCGCGCAGCGCGGCGAGTTCGGCGAACGGCGCTTCGGTGAGCGCGGTGAGGAGTTGTTGCGTAGCGGGCGGCAACTGCGTTTCGCTCGCGTCGGGTTCAAGGCCGAGTTCGCGCAGCAGTTTTAATTCAAACGCAAAAATGCAGCGCGGCTTGGGCAGTTGCGCGGGAACATGCGCGAGAAATTCGGCGAACAGCGCGTAAATTTCCGGCAGCGGCGTGCCGGTTTCGGTCGTCTGTTCGATGAGCGCGCTGGCGTAGGCGACTTGTTGCAGCCAGCCGAGTTCGCGCCGCAGTGCCGGGTGCGTGTCGCGCAAACCGACTTCGCGCAACGTGTGCAGATCGGAGCGGCGGCTGGGCTGGAATTGGAAATCGGCGGCGTAAAATAAATCCAGCTTGCCCGCGAACGCGGACTTAGGACGGCGCGCGCCTTTTGCCACCGTGGCGATGCGTCCATGCGCCGCCGTGAGCCAATGCACGATTAGGCTCGTCTCCGTGAGCGCGCGGGTGCGGAGGATGATGCCGGTGGCGGATTCGGTCATGCGAGGGCAGGAGTTGGAAGTTGGAAGCTGGGAGTTGGGGTAGGGCTTCCTAAACTTAATCCTACTCGTAATCCTAATCCGCAAAACCGGCTGATTACGATTACGAGTAAGATTACGTTTATGAACATAGTCGGCGGCTAATCCTTTTTCTCTGCTGGCGCAATAGAACCGAGACTCACGATGTATTTCACGCCGTCGGCTACGGACATTTCTAGCCGCTGCACCTGCGCGTCCGGCACGAGAATCAAAAAGCCCGACGTGGGATTCGGCGTGGTGGGGATGAACACGCACACGAGTTTTTCGCCGGTCTTCGCGTGAGCTTCCGACGCGGTTTCGCTCGTCAAAAAACCCAGCGAATAAACTCCCGCGCGCGGATATTCCACCAGCACGACCGTCTTGAACGAGTTCGCGCCGCCCACCGTGAAGGCATCGTTGACCTGTTTGATGGAGCCGTAAATTTTGTTGAAGAGCGGAATCCGCATCATCACGTTCTCAACCCACTCGATGGTTTTTTTGCCGACGTAATTGCGCGCCAGCCGACCGACCGCACTGATGAGCAGCACGCCCACGACGAGCGCGGCGAGGCTCCAATACCAATACATCGGCCCCGCGCCGATTTCGCCGTTGAGCGGCGCGTGCGTGTATTGGTGCGGCACAAAAAACAGCAGCAAGTCCGTCACGGCGGAGATCGTGCCGAACAGCCACTTGATGACCGCGAGCGAAATCACAGCGGGCAGCACGAGGAAAAGTCCGGCGAAAAAGTTTTTGCGCCAGCGGATTGGTAAGGATTGGTCAGTCATGAAAATAGAAAATTAACGGCAGAGTCCGGCGAAATTTTTCAGCAGCTTCAGGCCGATGCGCTGGCTTTTCTCCGGGTGAAATTGCGTGGCGAACACGTTGTCGCGCCACACGGACGACGCGAACGCGCCGCCGTAATCCGTGCGCGTGGCCACCACGCCCGCGTCCGTCGGTTGCGGATAAAAACTGTGCACAAAATAAACGTGGCTGCCGCTCGCGATGCCGCGATACAGCGGGCAATCCGCGCGCACGATTTCGATTTGGTTCCAGCCGATTTGCGGAATCTTCAAGCCGGGTTGCGCCGCGAACCGCACGACTTTGCCGCCGAAAATTCCCAAGCCCGCCGCGCACGAATTAAATTCTTCGCTCTTCTCGAACAGCGCTTGGTAGCCCACGCAGATGCCGAGAAACGGCTTGCCGGTCTGGATGAATTCCTTGGCCGCGCCGAGCAGTTCCTGCCGTTGCAACGCCGCGATGCAATCGTCAAACGCGCCGACGCCGGGCAACACCACGCCCGCCGCACCTTGCACCTCTTCGGCGCGCGACACCACGCGCACGTTCGCGCCGACCTTGAGCAAAGCGCGGTGGACGCTGCGGAGATTTCCTGAACCGTAATCGAGCAAAGCAATCACGGTGCTGATTAAACTTTGAACAGCTGAAAAAGTAAAATGCGGAGTCCGCGACGCTGCCGGAATTTGGAGTGCGGCGACGTGTCTCCCAGTTCCAAAGCGCGGTCTTGCCCGCGCACTCCAAACACTATTTCTTGTCCGTGCGCTTGCTGGCGCGCTCGCGGGCTTTGCGGAGGGCGTCAAGTTGGGAATCGTCGCTCGCAGCGGGCGCGGGTTTGGTGGACGGGGTGGCAACTGGCGGCGGCGCGCTCACGGGCGCGGACTGGGGCGGCGCAGATTTTTTCCGCAGCCACGGAAGCGATTGCGGTTTGCTCAGACTGCGCGCGCTGGGGCGCGAACTCGCGGAAGTTTTTGCCGCAACTTTTTCTTCGCGTTCATCTGCCGTGTCAGCCGGCGTAGACAATTTCTTCTTGCCGAGCGCGCGTGAACACCAGCCAGTGCGGCGTTCAAGAACTTCGAGGAGAAATAAAATCGTCGCGGCGATGTAGAGCCACGGCGCGAGCGGGACGAAGCGCGATTTCTCCGGCAGCGCGTCCCAGATTTTCGGCAACTCACCGCGCTCCACGCCGCCGGTGGTCGCGGCGATTTGTGCGAGCGCGCTGACGCCGCGTCCGGTTTGCTCCGGCACGAACTCCGGCGAGTAGGGCAGGCACACGGGTGGCAGCGTCACGGGTTGTTGACCGGAAATTTCCACCGTGTTCAGCACCGTCTCGCGTCCGCCCATCGGGACGACGGCTTCGAGCAAATCGGCGTTGCGCCATTGCAGCGCGATAGTTTCTTTCGCGGGCGCGGTGCCGGGAATGCCGTGCAGCATTTTCACACGCGGCAACGTCGTGAACGGATCGGCCTTGCGCGCGGGGTCGAGGTGGAGTTGCACGAAACACGCGCCGTCGCGGACTTCTTGCGTGAGCAACATTTCGTCGGGCAACGGCTGGCGTTTGCCCTGCGCCCAGCGCGCGAGCGTGGCGTAAAATTCTCCGGCCTGATTCCATTTCGCAAAGTCGCCGGAAAATTTCCCGTCCGCTTCGCCGCTGAAGCAGAGGACGCGCCCGTTGCCCGCGTTCCACGACGCGACGACCGGCGCTTTGTATTCGTCGCCCGTCACGGCGGCGAGATTCGCTTCGGGGCGCGCGTAGCAAAGATTGTAGCCGCCGAGCGTGGGCGGGTTGCCCGCGAGCGCGCCGCCGAGCAACGACCAACCGGGCGTGAAGCTGAACGGCGTCGGCTGATCCACGAACGTGCTGCGCGCGACGGTGAACGTGTCTTGCGCGAATAGGCGCGGAATCTCCTCGGCGTTCGCGGTGAAGTAGCAATCGCCGCCGCCACGCAGCGCGATGTCTTTGAGGAGATTCGCGTCCACGTCGTTCTCTGTGCCGAGGCCGATGACGCTCACGGTCACCTCGGACTCGCGGCATTTTTCGAGAATGGTTTTGTAATCGGCGGATTGCTCGGAGTCGGCGGCGTCGGCAAATAAAATAATGTGTTTCGTGCCGGCTTTGGCGGAGGAAACCTGCTGCGCGGCAGCGACGAGCGCCTCGTAGATGTAGATGCCGCCGCCCATCGAATTAATGCCGAGAATCCGGCTGCGTTGCGCCTGATTTTTTTCCACCGTGTCCATCGGCACGATTTCGTGCGCGGTCGTGTCCACAGCCAACACACCGATTTCATCCATCGGCGACAACAAATCGAGCACTTGCACCGTGCCTAAATCCGCGAGGTCAATTTTCTTGCGCCCCCCGCCCACGGAAACCGCCATGCTGCCGGAGCGATCGAGCGCGACGGAAATCGCCAGCGACATTTTGCGATGCTCGCGGCGCATCTCCATCGAGATGGGCAATACGCGTTCGAGTGGCGATTTGAAATAACCGCCCGGCCCGTAGCTCTTCTGCCCACCGCACAGCACAAGGCCGCTGCCGGTTTCTTCGACCCACGACGCCAGCGTTTCCATGCCGCCCGTGCCGATGGAATTTGCCGGGACGTTTTCCAAAACCACCGCCGAAAATTGCGACAGCTCCTCCAGCGACCAACGACACGCGCCGGGTTTCTTGCCGACGACTTCGATGCCGCCCGCGCGCAGTAACTTCACCAGGCCCGACTCGTCGCCTGCCGACGACACCACAAGCGCGGGACGAGAACCATCCACGCCCACGAGTGCGCGCGCGGAATTGTTTTCGGGAATCGGATCGTCCTGCGAGCCTTCGATGCTCACGGTGTAATCGCTCACGCCCGCCGCGCCCGCGCGATCGCGGAACATCAGGCGAGAGAGACCGGCGGGAATACTTTTCTTGCCGGATGACACGATGAACTCGCCGCGCTTGAGCTGGTAAGAAATTTCCTGTTCGAGCGGCGCCTGCACCCACGCGCTCAAGACGAACGCCTGACCGGGCAACACCGACGACGGCGTGAGAAAACTTTGCACCGCTACGTCGCGGGTTTGCGGACGTGCGAGCGCGCGATAATCAATCGCCACGCCGCGACCGGCGGCGCGCGCGGCGGCGGCAGCGGGATCTTTGCCCGTCCATTTGCCGTCGGACAAAACCAAGATGCGCCCACCCGCGTCGCTGGGGATGAGGCCGAGCGCGGCTTCGATGGCGTCGTTGAGACTCGAATGGTCGCTGCCGACTTGTGCGGTGAAACCGGCGAACTCCCCGCGCTGCGGCGAGCGTTCCACCACCGCGTGTTGGCCGAATGCTACCACGCCGAGCAGGTCGCGCGGCTGGGCGGACTTGTTGAGCAATGTGATGATTTCTTTTTCCGACGCGGCGGCTTTGTCCGGCATGGAATCGCTGCGGTCAGCCACGACTACGATTACGCCCGCGCGGTCGGGCAGTTTGATGGCCAACCCGGCGAGCGCGAGCACGGTGAACAGGAACACCGCCGCGCGCAACGCCCGCAGCCCGCGATGGGGCAACGGCCACGCGAACCACGCCGCCGCGAGCGGAATCAGCAGCAGCAGCCAGATGGGTTGGAACAGCGTGGGCATGGTTAAAAACGATTTCGCTATTTTACCACCGCAAGGGTCGAGGTGATTAGCCAGCTGAAAACAAAAGTCATCACCGTCCAGAGTGCCATGACGCTAAACTCTGTTCGCTTTCTAGCCCAGGCATAACTAACTGAAGCTGCGGCAAAAACTGGAAACGCGACAACGAAGCCAACTAATATCCAGCGCAGTTCCTCCGATATGTTGATTGCCCCGCGAGCCAACGGCGAGCCGGGGAAAAAGCCGAACCAAGTTTGGACGGCGAAAAAAGCAATGACCACATACGCCTTTAGCGAGAATAAGCAGAAGTCCCAGATTTTCTTTGTGGTTTTCACCGCGCGCCTCCTTTTGCTCTCGTAATCAGCCACAGATGCGCCACGAGCAGCGCGAGCGCGAACAGCCACGCGAACCACGCCGCCGCGAGCGGAATCAGCAGCAGCAGCCAGATGGGTTGGAACAGCGTGGGCATTTCAGGGAAGCTCCAATATTCAAGCTTCAAGCTCCAGAGAAATTCCAAACTTCAGTTTAGTTGGTTCGCTCATTTGGCTTTCAAAATTCGGAACGGTTGCGTCCAGGCGTCGAAGCGACAGACGCTGGCGTAGTCGCAGAAATCGCAGGCGGTCTCGCTGCCTTTGCGGAAGGGCGTGACGGAAATTTTTCCGGCAAAAATTTCCGTGCCGAACTGTTTCAAGTTGGCGACAGCGTCGTCGAGCAGCGCGCGGAATTCGGGCGCGGGCAAGCGGTCGTGGCTGGTTTTGCCGGTCTTGAATTGTTCCTTGGTTTCGGCGGGGTCGAGTTTGGCGAGTTGTGCTTCGTCGTAGCGACCGACGTGCTGAAAACTTTCGCGGACGGTAGTCGCGGCGTGAGTGGCGTCGGTGTCGCGGGTTTTGCTGGTGGAAAATTCGCCGCGTAAGTTGACGTAGAAAACGCCGGCGGCGGAAATTTTTTCCACGCCGAGCGTGGCGCAGGATTCGGGAATGTTTTCGAGTGCAGCAAGGTAAGCGGGGAGTTGCAACTGCACTCCGTGAGCGAGCTTGAGTTGGTCAGGTTTGCGCGCGCTAGATTTGTAGTCCACGACGACAGCGAGCGCGGCACCGGTGGTGGGATCGCGCCATAAATCCACGCGGTCAATGCGTCCGCGCAGCGAAAGTTGGTGCGTGGCGTCGAGCGGAATTGTCCAAGCGGGCCAAGGAGAATCTTCGGGCAGACCGAAGCCGACTTCGACGAGCGCGGGGTCGAATTGATAGTCGCGCGCCCAGCCGATGAGGACGCCGAGGAGCGTTTCGAGCGCGGCGAGGAGTGTCTCACCAGCGAAGCGGCTGGCGGCGTCGCGCGTGAATAGGCCGCGCTCGTAGGCGGGCAGGAGTTCGTGGCCGAGGCGACGCACGCGGGCGCGCGCGGTGTCGGGCGTGAGGTCGCGCCACTTCAAATTTTCGGTGAGCAGTTCGTTGTGGAAAATTTTCAGAAGCTCGTGTTGGAACGAACCGCGTTGGCGGGCGTCGAGTTCAAATTCTTTACGCTCTTGCGCGCGGAGGCCGCGACCGACGAAGAACTTAAACGGACACGCGCCGAAATCTTCGAGCGCGCTGACGGAAGTTTTGAACTCACTGCCGTAGAGCGCGTCGGCGTGGGCGGGCGTGATTAACTGGGGCGCGTGGGCGGCGGCGATTTGCTGCGCGTGAGCCAGCACGTCGGTGAGTTGGGGCAGTGCGAGCAGTGGAGTTTGCACGCCGCGCGACTGGAGTTGGAGGGCGGCGGGAATGATTTCGTGCGGGTGAACGAGCGCGTCGAACGGCGCGGGCGCGGGCGCGTCGGTGAGTTTTATTTCAGGGAAAATTTTTTCGAGTTGATCGAAAAAGGGCGAGCGGTTCAGCGCTTTGCCCCGCGCGTCAGTCTGGGCGCAGGTGAGCACGAGGCGTTCGCTGGCGCGCGTGACGGCGACGTAGCCGAAATATCTTTCGTGACCGAGGCGACGGCGCAAATCAGGGCTGGGCGCGGCGTGGTGCAAGGAGAGTTCGTCGCGTTCGAGTTCGTTGAGGAGTGAGTTTTCGCGGGGTGGCGCGGGGAAAATGCCTTCGTTCAAGCCGAGCACGACGGCGAGTTTCAGTTCGGGTGTGCGCGAACGGTCGAGCGCGCCGATGACGACTTGATCCAGCGCGGGTGGGATGACGCCGACGGTCAGCGTGGCGAGGCCGGACTCAACGATGGGCAGCCAGTCGCGGACGGTGAGTGTGGTGTCGGGGAACGCGCGGGCGAGATTGCCGAGCCATTTTTGGAGCTGTTCCCAGACGGTGGCGTGGATTGGCGATTGGCAATTGGCAATTGAGGACTGGGGAAATTCTTGTGCGCTCCACGTCTCAAAAGTTTTTTGCACGTCGAGTTCGTGCCAGAGATTTTGCAGGGCGGTGGCGAGTTGTTCGCCGGTGGCGGCGGTGGCGAGCGTGGTCGAAAAAGTTTTGAACGGCGGAACGATTTGTTGGCGCAAGTTTTCGGCGGTTGCGGAATCGGCGATGGGGTTCAACCAGAATTTTCCATCCCAGCCGAATTGTAGCGCGGCGTTTTCGAGGGAATCAATTTCCGTTTCCGCGACGGGGACGAGGCCGGTTTTGAGCGCGCCGAACCAGTCGTCGTGCCGCCAGCCGTAGGCGGCGAGGCGCAGGGCGTAACGCGTGAGTTCGGCGAGCGGATGGTGGGCGACGGGTTCGCGGCGGTCGAGGTAGCAGGGGATTTCGTAGCGCGCGAACACGCGGCGAAGCGTGTCGGCGTAACCATCGAGCGAGCGGACGAGCACGGCAGTTTCGCGGAAACGTCCGCCGCGCTGAACGTGTGCGAGGATTTCGCGCGCGGCGTGGACGGCTTCGGCATCGGGCGTCGAAAGCCGGAAAAGTTGAAGCGCAGAAGGCGTAGGGCGTGGGGCGTGGGGCGCGGGCTGGCCGCTTGCCCAGCTTTTTTCTAGGTGCGCGAGTGTGGGATTTCTGGCGAACCGGGTTGACGGCGCGGTGTTGGACAGAACTTCCGTGATGAGTTGCACGGTGGAAATTTTTTCCAAGCGTTCGCGACAACGGAGAAAAGTCTGGCCGACAATCGCCCACGGCGAGAGCCAGCCGGGGTCGGTTTTAATTTCGGCGTCGAGGCAGAACGCGAGCGTTGCGCGCTGGCATTGGGGGACGAGCGCGGCGAGCAGGTCGAGTTCCTGCGCGGTCATTTCGGCGAAGCCATCGAGCCATAGTTGCGCGAGCGGCATCGTCCACGCGCCGGATTTCAACTGCTCGGCGGCGAGGGTGATGAGCGTGGAGGCGTCGTGCAGCGCGTAGTCGGCGAGCCACGTTTGGTAGGCGCGCAGGAGCAGGGCGAAGTCGTGGAGTTTGTCGCGGAGCTGCGACGGGAGAGTTTTTTTCCCGGCGAGGTCGAAAAGTTTTTGCGGCGAGATTTGCTGGCGTTGAAATTCCTGGAGCAGCGCGCTCAAGCGTTTGGCGAAACCGGGCAGGCGCGCGGTGGCGTGGAAGAGACGGAGTTCGCCGCGATGCCGCGCGAGCAGGGCGCGGAGAATCATCACGCGGCCTTCGTCAGCGAGCCAGCCGGGCAGGGCGGGGGAAAATTCGGCGACGATGAATTCCGCGAGGCGCTCGAAGGAAACAATCTGGAGGCGCGTGTAACCGGCGAGCGAACCGTCGGCGAGGAGGTCGCGCTCGATTTGAAACGTGGCTTGCTTGGGCGCGAGGAGAATCAGCGGCGGGCCGTTGGGCGCGCGGAGGAGTTCGGCGCGAATCTCGGCGAGGCAGCGGAATGTTTTGCCGCTGCCAGCGGGGCCGAGGAGGAAGCGCGTTTGCACGGCGGGGATTTTTCCGGCAACGGCGCGGGGTGGAAAGAAGTTTTCGCGGAATTATTTTTGAAGCGGGAAGCTGACGGGAGCGACGGGCTGGTTTTGGAACTGGTCAAACAGGGTCGTGCCACCGGGCAGAGCGACGGCGGGGTTGGTGGCGGAGTTTTGTGGCGGCAAAACTTGGACGAACGTGGGATTATTTTTCTGCACGAAGTCGTCGGTGTCCGCCGGGTCTTGGACGAGGTAGATGCCGCCGAGCGCGAGGGCGCAGACGCCGATGCCGCAAGCGGTGGCGAGCGCAGGTTTGGCGGCGAGGGTCTTCCAGAAACGCTGCATCCATGAAGCTTCTTCGCCCATTTGTTGCCAGAGATCGGACTGGAGATGTTCGCCGCCGCGGAGGCGGGCGCGGATGTCGTTAGCGAGGTGGTCGAAGTAGCCGGGCGGCGGAACTTCATGCTTTTTTAGGGCGATCAGTTTCCGCAGTTTTTCAAATTCGTCCGGTTCCGCGCTCATAAACTTTATTGGTCGAGATAACTTTTCAACAAACCTTGCAACTGTTGGCGGGCGTAAAACAACCGCGACCGCACGGTGCCGACGTTGCAATCCATGATTTCGGCAATCTCGTCGTGCGACATTCCTTGCACATCATGCAAGGTCACGACGAGCCGATGTTGTTCCGACAGCTTGAGCAGGGCTTCGTTCAATTTTTTTTGCAGCTCGGACAATTGGGCGTCGCGCTGCGGCGTTTTCTCGGAGACGAAGGCGACGAGGTCGGGGTCGTGTTCGGCGTGAACGTCGAGGTCGTTCAAGCTGACGGAAATTCCTCTGCGTTTGCGGGACTTGAGAAAATTCAGCGTCTTGTTGACCGCAATCCGATAAACCCAGGTGTAAAAACTGGAACCGCCTTGGAAAGTTTTGAGCGCGGAATAGGCTTTGATGAACGCTTCTTGCGCGAGGTCGTTGGCGTCCTCGTGGTTGGCGGTCATGTGGTAAAGCGTGGCGTAGATGCGCTGCTGATGGCCGCGGACGAGTTCGTCGTAGGCGGACAAATCGCCGCGCCGCGAGCGTTTGAGCAAGTCCAACTCGTCGTAATTGTCCGGCGTCACTTCCGCGCTCACGCGAACATCTCCTCGGTCTGGTGCGCTAGAAAATCCGTGAGCGCGAGCAACCCGGCGGGCTGCGCGGATGCTTGGCGGGCGGCGGCGCGCGCGGTGTCCAGCCAGCGGTGGATCGCGCGCAGGGACGCGGGCAAAATCTCGTGCTGCGCGAGCGCGGCGCGCAGTTGGGGCAGTGCTTCTGGCTGCCAACTGCGAATCATTTTTTCCAACGGCGCGCGGTCGGCGGCGGAAACTTTTTCGCGCAGGAGCAGCACGGGCAAAGTTAATTTCCCTTTGGCCAAGTCGGTGCCGAGCGATTTGCCCGCGCGCGATTCGCAGCCGAAAATGTCCACGCAGTCGTCGTAAAGTTGGTAGGCCGTGCCGAGCGCGTGACCGAACTCGCGCAACGCCGCGCGTTGCGCCGTCGTGCCGCCCGCGAGTAAGCCGCCGAGATCGCAGGCGAGCGCGAAGAGTTCGGCGGTTTTCATTTCCAGCATTTTCAGATACGCGGCCTCGGCGAGGTTGAAATCACCGCGTGCTTTCGTCTGCAAAATTTCTCCGGCGCAAACGGTGTTCGTGGCGGACGCGACGGCGCGGCAAATTTCTGGCGTGGGAAAGCTGGCGGACAATTTCAGCGCGTGGGCGAACAGACAATCGCCGAGCAGCACGGCGAGTTCGTTGCCCCAATTGGCGGCGAGGGTGCGGCGTCCGCGCCGCAATTCTGCTTCGTCCATCACGTCGTCATGGACGAGCGTGGCGAGGTGAACCATCTCGATGATGACGGCGACGGTCGTGTGATCGTCGTTCAGTTTGCCGGTGGCGTTGGCGGAGAGGGCGACGAGGAGCGGACGGAGCTGTTTGCCTTGGCCGACGAGCGCGTATTCCGCGTAGCCTTCCACGCCGGGGTCGAAGGCGGAGATTTGCTGACGCAGGCGCGCGGCGACGGCGGCTAAAAAGGGTTCGGCCGGCTCAACGATATGCTTCCACGCGAAGGGCGGATGGCTGTTGGCCGGGTCAGAGGTGGGGGCGACCGAGTTGAATGTTTCCGCTGCGACCATGCGCGCGCAGTCTAGGTGCGGGCAAAGTCCAAGTCAAAATTTTACTCGGCGCGCGTGAATTAAGTGAACGGTTGTAACCTTTGCCTGCCGGTTCTCCGTCTCCTCTGCCATCGTCGGTAATAACAACCAACAAAATTGCTCCATCATTTATGAAAAAATTATCCATCCTCGCGCTCACCATGCTTTGCGCCACCGCGGTCACCACCCACGCCGGTGATGCCGCCAAGAAAGAATCCAAAGGCAAAGGCCCCAAGAAAGAACTGACCGCTGAACAGAAAGCCGTCAACGACGAAATCCTCGCCAAATACGACGCGAACAAAGACGGCAAGCTCGACGCGGCTGAAAAAGCCAAGATCAGTGCCGAAGACAAAGCCAAAATGGAAAAGGCCGGCTTGAGCCACGGCAAAAAGAAAGCCGCCGACGCTGCCAAGACGGAAGCCCCCAAGGCTGACGCGGCGAAGTAAGTTGCCCAGTCAATTCTCCAAACGCCCCGCTGATTTCAGCGGGGCGTTTTTTTATCGATTCCTCGGCGCGGGTGTTTTTGTTTGCGTTGGATTTTCGCGGGCAATACCTTTGCGCGCATGAATCGTCTTGGCCGTTTTACTTTCGTCGTTGCGTTCGGGTTGCTCGCGTTTGCGTTTCGTTCCCCCGCGCCGCTGACGTATCAGCCGGGCGAAGGCTGGACTTATGAAACCGCCGGCAAGGAAACCGGCAAATGGCAACGCGCCCGCGCCAAAGATCAACTCGACGTCGCGCAAGAAGCGTTCGATAAAAAAGATTTCGACACCGCGCGCAAAGCCGCTCTCCGCTGTGAACGCCTCTGGCCGCTCTCCGATTACACGCCCAAGGCGCAATATCTCGTGGGTCGTTGCTACGAGGAACAGAAGAACGATGAGAAGGCGTTCAAGGCTTACCAACGCTTAATCGAACACAGCCCGAAGGCGGATAACTATCAGGAAATTCTCCAGCGCCAAATCGGTATTGCTAATCGCTACCTCGACGGCCAATGGTTCAAGGCCTTCAACTACATCCCGTTTTTTCCGAACATGGACAAGACCGCTGGGATGTATGAAAAAATTATCAAGAGCGGTCCCTACAGCGACGTAGCCGCGCAGGCGCAAATCAAACTCGGCGAGGCGCGCGAGAAACAAGCCGAACCTAAAGCCGCCGTGAAAGCCTATCAAACCGCCGCCGACCGTTTCAGTGACCGCCCGGCCATCGCCGCCGACGCGCTTTGGAAAACCGGCCTCGCCTACAAGAAACAATGCAAGTCCGCCGAGTATGATTCCAATCTCGCGAACCAAGCCATCGCGTCGTTCACCGATTTCATCACGCTGTTTCCGCAAGACACGCGCGTGACCGACGCGCAGAAATTCATCGGCGAACTCAAGACCGAAGCCGCGCGTGGCAATATCGGCATCGCTCAATACTACGAAAAGAACCACAAGTGGGCGGCAGCGCGCGTCTACTACAACGAAGCCGTCACGCAAGACCCGAGTTCTGAACTCGCGAACCAAGCCCGTGCGCGCATCGCCCAATTGAACGCCAAACTTGGCGACCAAGCCGAAGCCCCCGCGCCTGCCGTCGCACCCGCTGCGACTGAACCCGCGCCCGCACCCGTTGCCGAAAAGACTGAAACGCCCGTTGCTAAATAATTTTATGCGTCGCCTCCACACCCTTGCCCTCGCGTTGCTCACCGTCGTTGCCGCCGGTTGCGCCGGTTACAAACTTGGCCCCACCAACGGTGACCACGCCGGTGACCAGTCCGTGCAAATCGTCCCGTTCCAAAACCAAACCTTGGAGCCGCACCTCACCGACGCCGTCACCACCGAACTCCGCGACCGCCTCCAACGCGACGCCACTTACAAACTTTCCACGCACGGCGACGCCGACATCGTCGTCAGCGGCGTCCTCACCAGCTACGGACGCAGTGCCATGAGTTTTCAGCCCGGCGACACGTTCACCGCGCGCGATTACAAACTCGCGCTCACCGCCCAAGTCACCGCGCGCCACCGCAGCACCGGCGCCGTCATCTTCGAGAAGCCCATCAAAGGCTACACCACCATGCGCACCGGCGCGGATCTCGTGAGCGACGAACGGCAGGCCTTGCCGCTGCTCGCCGCCGACCTCGCCAAGAACATCATCAGCCAACTCGCCGACGGCAGTTGGTAACTCCGCCGCGCGATGTCGCCGGTGATTTTTCTTTTGCCAGCGTTGGCTGCCGCGCTCGCCGTCCACCTCCTCTGGCGCAGCAAGTCGCGGCGTGAACGTGCCGTGTGGACGTTGGAAAATTCCCGCCGCAATTCCGCCGAAGCCTCCGTCGCTGCCGAAACCCTCGCCCGGCAAGACGCTCTGTTCGACAGCATGGTCGAAGGCGTATTAGTCCTCGACGAACACGACCGCGTGCGCTTCGCCAACCGCGCCTTCGCCGCCATGTTTGCCACCACCGGCGCGCTGCGCGGCAAGACCCTGCTCGAAGCCCTGCGCGAACACGCCGTTTCAGAAATCGCCGCCCGCGCCAAAATTGAGCGCGTCGCCGAACACGAACTGAAACTCGCCGGCGAACCCGAACGCTGGCTCCAAATCTCCGCCGCCGCCGTCACCAGCGCCGACCGTCGCGCGCTGGGAACCATCCTTGTCTTCCACGACCTCACTCGTCTCAAACAACTCGAACGCACCCGCCAAGAATTCGTCGCCAACGTCAGCCACGAACTCCGCACCCCGCTCACGATGATTGGCGGCTACGTCGAAACCCTGCTCGCCGGTGCGAAGGACGATCCGGCGAACGCGGAAAAGTTTTTGCAAATCGTCGGCCGCCACACGCAACGGCTCACCTTGCTCATCGAAGATTTACTCGCGCTGTCGTCGCTGGAATCCGGGCAGATGCAGTTGCGGCTGGAAAATATTTCGCTGGCTGACGCGGTGGACAAAGTCTTCGCTGACTTGCGCCCCCGCGCCGACGCCCGAAAAGTTTCCCTGCAAAATGAAATCACCAACCTCACCGCGCAGGCCGACCCCCACCGACTGCACCAAGTCTTGAGCAACCTCATCGACAACGCTATTAAGTATGGTCGCCCCGACGGCGCGGTGACCGTGAGCGCGCGCGTGAACGGCGACCGCGCCGCCGAAATCTCCGTGCGCGACGACGGCCCCGGTATTCCCGCCGAAGCGTTGGAACGCGTCTTCGAGCGTTTCTACCGCGTGGACAAAGCCCGCGCCCGCGAACAAGGCGGAACCGGCCTCGGCCTCGCCATCGCCAAACACATCGTGCAAGCGCACGGCGGCAAAATCTGGGCGCACAGCGCGCCGGGGCAGGGCGCGGTGTTTGTTTTCACGCTGGCGACTGTCGTTTAGCGGGCAGTTTGCGATTGCACGGCGGGCGCACTTCCCGCAAGCTGGCGTGGTTCAATTTTATGAATTCCCTTTTGAGCCGGTTTAGTTTTGATAGCAGTAAGCTGGATTGGAAAATCTGGCTGGTGTGCGCTTTGTGCTGGCTCACCATCACCGCTTGCGGCGTGGGCAGCGTGTTCAGCCATCAATCGTCGTTCACGTCGAAGCAGCGGTTTAACTGGATTTTGCTGATTGTGCTGTTGCCGTTGGTGGGACTGGCGTTTTACCTGCCGAAATCGTTGAAGCGTGAAGGGCCGAGTGTCCTGCGCATCGGTGATAAAAAGAAAAAGCCCAAAGGCGGCGAAGGTCGGTCAACCGTGTCGGTTTAGGTCTAACTATTTTCTCATGGGTCGGCGCGCAAAATTTTCCCTCGAACTGTTGCTCACGAGTGTGTGCATGGTCGGGGTGGCGTCCGGCCAGACGGCGGTGCAACCGCTGGATGATCAGCAGCACTTGCAACCGGATGACGACCCGCTCGCGCAGCTAACGGACAAGCCGGAGTTGCCGGTGCGCCAAATTTCTCGCCAGCCGCATACGGCGTGGCAAAATACTTTTTACAACATTGGTTCGGCCGGGCGTTTGGAGCCACAGGTCGGACATGTGCGGTTGACGCTGCCGGACATTGCGAACGCAGGATTCAACTTCCACGCGCCGTTCCTCGGCAATCACGGGGCTCCGACTAATGCCGAGGTGCAGCTCGGGCGTTTCTATTACGACCTGACTTCGTTGTCCGTCTCGCTGCTCTACAGCGACAATGTGGAGCGCGACAATACCCAGAAACGCGGCGCGGTGCTGGGCATCATCAACCTGCGCGGGATGGCGTATATTCAATTGCTGGAGAATTTACGGTTGTCCGCGAACCTCGGCTTTGTGGTGTTGCCGTTCAAAGGCAAGGCGGGCATCGAGGGCTTCTTGAATGACACGGCGTCGGGCCGGTTGTTCTTCGGCGAGAGCGATCGGATGCACGCGCAACTCGCTTACGATTTGGAATTGGGCAATTGGAACTGGCTCGTTTATGACGACCTGTCCGCGCGCCAATCCTTGTTGGGCGACCAGTTCAACGTGCAACTCGGCGATACTTTTTCTGACGAAGACCGGCAGGGACGCTACGTCATCCGCAGTCCGTTCGGCAGCGGCAATAACTATCGCGTGAACGAAACTTCCCGGCGCTATGCCGACGCCTTCGTCTATGCGGTGAACCGTGCCGGCGTCACCGCCAGCCGGATGTTGCCCACGGTCACGCGCTTGAGTGTGGGCGTGTATCGCGATGATTTTCTGTATGCCGGCGGCGACACGGCGTTCCTGCCGCGTTCGCGCGACACGGGTTTTGTCACGCTGCGGTCGGAGCGGGAAAACCTGCGGTTCAAACCGTTCGCCAGCTATCACGTCTACCGCGAAAACACCCAGGCGTGGGACCAAGAAGCCCGCGTGGGCGTTACCGGGCCGCTCACGGAAAATATTTCGGCGACCGGCAGCGTCGGTTGGTTCATCGGCGGGCGGGTGAAGCGCGATCGCTTCCTCGTCCACGCCAGCATCCAGCACGACATCAACCCGCATCTGCGGCACGCGTTTATTTACCGGCGCGACGTGACCACGCCCGAACAGGATCTCGAAGAATCCTACACCTACAATATTCACGGCATTCTTGGCCCCTACTTGCGCGCGGATTTATTCGTCTCCAAATTGGATTTCCAAGATTTGAACGGCAACAACACCGGCACGGACGAATGGCGCGCGGGTCTGCTGTTCACCAGTGATGTCACGTCAAAAACTTCTTTCCGTTTTGGCACGGTCTATTCGCGCATCAAATACGCGAACTCGACCCAAGGCGAATGGGATCGCTGGACGGGCGTGGTCGAGGCACGGCACCATTTCACCGACACCTTCGAGGCGCGCGTCGGCTACCAATACCAGACGCGCAAATCCACGCTGGTCGGCGACAGCTACGACGAGAATCTTGCCACGCTGACCATCACGAAATATTTCCATTAAGCGCGGCGTCCCACCATTTCGCGCCACAAAAAACGGCTGAACTTTCGTTCAGCCGTTTTGCATTTTAGAAAATGCCTTATAAAGCTGTATTGATGAATTCTTGGAGTGCTTTCTTTCCACCAGAAATCCCCATTTTTTGACCAATCGGTTTTCCACCTTTGAATAGGAGAAACATTGGAATTGAAGTAACGCGAAAATCTACAGCCAATTGTTGGTTTGAACCTTCGTCAATGTTCACTTTGCCGATGCGAACTTTGCCCGCGTATTCCGTAGCGAGTTCGTCCAGCACCGGCGCAATCATTTTGCACGGGCCGCACCATTCAGCCCAGAAATCCACCAGCACAGGTGCGGCGGACGAAACGACTTCCGAATTAAAATTGTCAGCAGTGAGCGTGACGACGTTGGGAGAGGCCATAAAAAATCCGGAAATTAATTCGAGCCGAACGGCAACAGAAACACGCTGCCCACCGCCGCGAGTCCGGCGAGGATGGCGACGATGGCGAGAATTTTGTCGAGTGTGCTGACCGTGGCGGCAGCGGGCGCGGGGCGTTTGGCGGCGACGACGGGTGCGGCTCCGGGCTTGGCGGGTGCAGCGGGCGCAGCCGCCGGACGAGCGATGCTCGCGCCAGCGGGCGCGGCGGTGCTCAATGCCGGCGCGGGGCGCGCGGGCGCGGGCATTCCCGCCGGTCCACCAGCGGGACCGCCGGGCGGCAGCGCGGGTAATTTGATGGTCGGCGCAGCGGTTGGCTTCGGCGGCAGGCTGATGCGGACGGTTTCTTTTTTTGGCTGCACCTTGCCGGTTTCTTTGCGCGGGGGCAAAGCACCGCCGGGGCTGGAGGGAAGGCTGGGAATAGTTGGCTCGGACATAAATTTTGTGGTCGGAAATTAAAGTTGCCTTGTGCGGGTGTCAAATTGTATTCCCGGAAAATGTGGACTGCGCGCAGTTACTTCAGCTACTTCAACAACGCTTCGGCGTGTTTGCGCGCGGCGTCACTTTGGCCGCCGAGCATTCGCGTGAGTTCGGCGACGCGAGACTTTTTATCGAGCAAGGTGATTTCCGAAGTCGTCCGTCCGTCGCGCACTTGCTTGGTCACGACGTAGTGCGCGTCGGCGGGCGCGGCGACTTGCGGCAGGTGCGTGATGCAAATGACCTGACGTTTCGTCGCAAGCTGCTGCATCTTTTCGCCGACGGCATTGGCGGTTTCGCCGCCGACGTTCGCGTCCACCTCATCAAAAACCAGCACGGGAATTTCGTCCTCTGCCGCGAGCACGGTTTTCAACGCCAACATCACGCGCGCCATCTCGCCGCTCGACGCAATCGCGCGCAGCGGCTTCAACGGCTCGCCGATGTTCGGGGAGAACTGGAATTCAACGGTGTCGAATCCAGAGTTGGAGGCGGAGGAGATGGGAGTTGGAAGTTGGGAGTTAGGGCTGTTGCTCCCCAACTTCCAACTCCCATCTCCTATCTCCTGTTTGATTTCAAAATGGCTTTGCTTGAAACCCAAATCCGCGAGTTGCAGCGCGGCGGCTTGGGCGAGTTTGGGAATGACCTTGGCGCGGGCGGCGGAAAGTTTCTTGCCCGCGCTCAACAGTTCGGCGTCGAGTTTTTTTAATGCGAGGTTGAGGCGCGCGAGTTCGGCGTCGCGGGATTCGAGCGCGCGGAGTTTTTCCTTGGCGTCGTCGCCGAACGCGGTGACTTCGGCTAGCGTCGCGCCGTATTTGCGCTTGAGTGTGTGGAGCAGATTCAGCCGCTCCTCCAACTCCGCGAGGCGCGCGGGATCCACGTCCACCTTGTCGGCGTAGCGGGAAATTTCCGTCTGCAACTCGCGCAAAATTTCCGTGGCCTGCGCGTGCAGTTCGCCCAGCGGCGCCGCGCCCGCGTCCACGCGCTGCAACTCGTGCAAGGTGCGTCCGACCGCGCCGGCCTGCGTGAGCAACGAGGCGTCGGACTCGCTCAACACGTCGAGCGCGGCTTGGCTCAACTGGAGCAGCTTGGCGGCGTTGCTGGCGCGGCGAAATTCTTGTTCCACGATTTCGTCCTCGCCGGGTTGCAGGCGCGCGGTGGAAATTTCCTGCACTTGGAAACGCAGCAGATCGAGTTGTTGCGCGTAAGTTTTTTCGTCCACGACGAGCGCGGACTTTTCGTTTTCCAACGCAGCGCGGCGGCGGACAAGTTCGCCGAATTCTTCGCGGGCTTTTTCCAACCCGCCGAACTTATCTAAAATCAAAAGTTGTTTCGCCGGATGCAGCAGCGACTGATGGTCGTGCGGGCCGTGCATATCCACGAGCGATTCGCCGAGGCTGGCGAGGACGGCGAGCGTGGTGGCGGAGCCGTTGACGAACTGGCGATTCGTGCCGGCGGCGGTGAAGGTGCGTTTGAGCACCAGTTGATTTTCCTCGCACGGTTCGAGGCCGTTCTCGTCGAGAAAACTTTTCAACGGCGCGCGCAGTTTCGCCACCTCGAACACCGCCTCGACGCTGCAACTGTCCGCGCCGCTGCGGATAAGGGTGCGGTCGGCGCGTTGGCCGAGCACGAGGTTGAGCGCGCCGATGATGATGGATTTGCCCGCGCCGGTTTCGCCGGTGATGACGTTGCCGCCGGGCTGGAGTTCCAGCGTGAGGTCGGCCACGAGGGCGAGGTTTTTGATGCGAAGCGTCGTGAGCATGAAAATGTCTGCGCGCAATCTGGCGACGCCACGCGACTTCGGCAAAAAGAAAATGCCGAGACCTATCTGATAACCGAACGGAAACTAGCCTTTGATCAGAACCGCCTTGTGCTTCTTCATGAATTTCAAAAGCGTGGCGATGGAGGCGATAGCGGTGGGGGTGCGGATGGCGGTGGGCTTGGCGAGTTTGTAGTGGACGAGGAGTTTGCCGACCATCTCGACTTTGAGTTGTTCGTCGCCGAGTCGCCAGAGTTGGCCGTCGGCGAGCGTGACGGGTTTTGCGCGTGGCGCGGCGACGCGTTTGGCTGCCGCAGTGGCAGGACGGGCAGAAGATTTGACGACGCGACGCTTGGCAGGACGAACCAATTTTTTCACAGGCATGGCGCAGTGTGCCGAAGATACGGCAGGAAAGCGCGCTAAATCTTCAAGAGAATTATGCTGGCTTGGCCGCGAGCAACAGCCGGTTGGAACCGCGCCCGGTTTCACGGCGGATCTCCACATCCGCAAAACCAGCGGCGCACAGCAGCGCACGGTGCGTCGGCTCGTCGGTGAAATGCAGGCCGTGGTGCGTGCGGTTCTGGCCGAGACGCACGGCGATTTTTTCCCAGCGCGTCACGGTGCGGTGCGCGGAAGTTTCTTCGGCCATCGCGTCGCGCAAGACGAGCCGACCGCCGGGACGCAACGCGGCGAAAATTCTTTGCAGCAACTCCGCCTTCACGGCGTCGGGGAAATAATGCAGCACGTCGCCGAGCAGCGCGGTGTCGCACGGCGGGAATTCTGCGCCGTCGAGCAGGTCGCGGTGCGCGAAGGTCGTCTGCTGATTCGTGCGCGCGACGGCCTGGGCAACGCGGATTTTTTCCGCGTCGAAATCCACGCCGAGCACGCGCCGCTCCGGCGCGGCGAGCGTGAGCCATTGCGCCATGAGGCCGTAGCCGCAACCCACGTCAAGGATTTCACCGCGCATCGGAACCGCCGCGTCCACGGCCACGAAGAGCGGGTCGGTCTTCATTTTCCAGAACGCGAAGTGCGAGATATACGCGCCTTGCAAGCGGTAGCGGCGACTCACGGCACGGAGTTTTTCTGCGGGCGTCGGCGCGGTGAGTTGCGGTCGCTGTGAATATTTTTTCGCCAGCCAGCGCACGGATGGCGGCACCAGGAACAGCGTGGCGAGTAGACTGAAACTGATGCCCAACAGCGCGGTCAGCCCCACGGAAAACAAAGCCGGATGCCGCGCGAGCACCAGCACGCCCGTGCCGAGCAGCGACGTCAGCGCGCAGAGCGTCACCGCGCCGCCAGTGGCCGCCGCGCGGTCAGGTTGGCCGCGCACCGCCTCCAGTTCGCTCAAGACCTGAAACAAACTGTAATCACCGCCCACGCCTACGACGAAGATGACGAAAATAAAATTCGCCACGTCCACGCGCAGGCCGAGCAGACCGAGTGCGCCGAGCGTCCAAAAAATTCCCGCCGCCATCGGCAGCAGCGTCACCAACACCAGTTCCCAGCGTCCGAGCAGCAGGAAAATCAGCAGCGCGTTCAACGCCGCCACGCCCACGGCGAACCACGGCAACGCCCGGCGCGCGACCGCGGTGATCTCGTCGCCGAGCGCGACTTTATTCAGCAACCGCGCGCCGGGCACGGCGGCTTGCACCGCGTCGCGCGTCTGGTGAAACCGCGTTGTGTCGGTGGTCTTGACCAGCGTGGCGAGGTAAAATTTTCCGTCTGACGCGTTGCAAAATTCCCCCGTCAGCCGTGTCAACGCCGGGTTGGCCGGAGCCGCGCCGTCGTCAAAATGCCGGAGTCGTTCGAGCCACGGCGCGAATAATTCCGTGCGGAAACCCAGCCCGCTCGCGGTGGAATTCAGCGCGTCCGCCAACGCCGCGTCGCGCGTGGGCGTCCAGAACGCGCGCCAGGCATTTTGGTTCGCCGCGCGCGTCGCCGCCGACGGCAGCAACGGAGCGACGGATGAAAATGTTTCGATGACTTTTTCTGCGCGCAGTTTTTCCAGCACGGCCGCCACACGTTCGTTGTCCGCGAGCGCCGCGTCGCGCGTCGCGCCGCTGACGACTACGGTGGTCAGCGCGAGCGAACGTCCCCACGCTTGCTTGAAGGTTTCGTCGTCGCGCCGCGTCGCGGGCGTCACGCCGTTCAACCGCGCGATGTCGCCGTCAAATCCTACCCGCGCCACGCCCGCCGCGCAGATGAGGCTGAAGCCGAGCAGCGCGGGCAGCACGATTTTTTGCCGCCGTTCTCGCCACTGAAAAATTTTCCCCAGCAGCCCGGTCAGCGGCAGCGGGCGGGCGTGGGGAAAAGTTTTCACCGGGATGAACAACGGCAGCACGAGCAGCGCGAACACCGCCGCCGCACCCACGCCCACCGCACCGAACAGGCCAAGCTGCCGGTGGCCGCCCACGGGTGATGCGAACATGACGAAGAACGCCGCCATGGTCGTGAGCGCGCCGAAGGTGAGTGATGGAATCAGCCCGGCGACTTCGCGGGCGAGCGTGGCGCGGTCGCTCGGCGGCGTGTCGTCGAGCCGGTAGATTACGCAGATGCCGTAGTCCACCGTGACGCCGATGAGCATGCTGCCGCAGCCGAGCGCGACGGCGGAGACGAGGTCGCCGGTAATTTGCAGCGCCGCAAATCCCGCGAGCGCACCGACCGCCGGTGGCAGCAAGCCGAGCAAGGCGAGCCAGCGCCGTCGCCACGAAGCGAACATGAGCGCGGCGATGGCGAGCGTGGCGATGGTGCTGGTGCGCGCAATGTCGGTGCGGATGATGTTGAGATTGTCGAGCGCGGCGCGGTGCGCACCGGCAATGGAAATTTTCACCGCGCCCGGCGGGAAATTTTTCTCCACGTCGCGCGCGGCGGCGAGCACGGCGGCGACGAGCGCGGTGCTACGCCCGGTGTCGGACGAGCGGAAATCTGGCGTGGCGTTGACGAGCACGTGGCAGCCGTCGGCGCTGGTCACGCGGCCCCCGACGAGTTGGGCATCGCCCGCGCCCGCCTGCAACGCGCGGAGTCGCGCGGCCACGGCGTCGCCAAGCCCGGCGGGGTCGGCGAGCGCGACGTTTTTGAAGGCGAGACCTTGCGGCTGTTGCATGGATTTTTTCAGCCACGCGAGCCGGGCGGTGAGGTTGGTGGCGGTGATTTTATTTTCGAGCGCGGCGAGTTCGGCAGAGTTGAGCAGCGAGGGGAGTTGCGCCTGCAATTCTTCGTAGGCCACGCCAACTTCGGCTAGGTCGAGTTCGCCGCGCACGTCGCCGAGGTGCGGAATTCCGCGCAGCGCGGCGGTCAACTGGTCGGCGGCGGCGGCGAGCGTGTCGGGCGCGGGTTGCGCGGTGGCGACGTCGAAATAAATCCGCTCGGCCTGGCGCAGATGGCGGAGTGCCTCAAATTGTCCGGCAATTTCTGGCGCGGCCAGCGGCAGCACGTCGGTGAAATCTTCGTTCATGTGCAAGCGCGCGCCAAGCAGGCCAACGCCTGCGCCGCCGGCGAGCAGCAGCGCGAGGACGGTTCCGCGTCGATGCGCGAGCCAGAGATGGAGTTGGACGAAGCGCGCGGTCATGCGGAGGAATTATTTTTTCGGAGCCAGAGTGAGCTGATGAGCCAAGTGAGCATTCCGCCGACGAGGCCGACGAGAATTCCCAGCGCGAAACTGCCGACGATCCACTCGGCAAGGCGCGCGGGGATTTCGTGCAGCAGCGTGGTGGCGTTGAACGGCAGCCGCGCGCCGGTGTGCAGCCAGTGGCCGAACAACAGCCCGGCGGCCATGAACAGCGGCGTGCCGGGCGGTGTGGAAATGTGCGCGGCGGTGAGGACGATGGCTTTGTTCAACCGCAGTTTGTGCGCGAGCGCGGCGCCGGTGACGATTTGAAAACCCCAGATGGGCGCGATTCCGCAAAACAATCCGAGGCTGACCGCGCTGGAAAGTTTTCCCGGCGTGTCCGCGTGTTCGGCGAACAGCAGGCGGCAAATCGTTTTCAGTTTTTCACCGAACGAAAGTGCCGCGAGCTGGCCGGTGACGGAAAGTTTCCGCACGAGCGCGGGGACAAAAAAACTGACGACAGAGAGGTGCGCGTGGAGGAACGAAATCACCGCGACATCGCGCAGCGGGCGGAAATGCGAGAGGCGCGAGGTGGGCGCGGCGTAATCAGCGGAGACGGTTTGCGCGCGTAGCGGAATGCCCGCCCACGCGGCTTTGACCATGACTTCGAGTTCGTAGGCGTAGCGTTGCGTGCCGAGGCGCAGCTGACTGATGGCAGCGAGTGGATAGCAGCGATAGCCGCATTGCGTGTCGGTGAGCGCGACGCCGGTCTCAATCTTGAACCAGAACGTAGAAATATTATTTGTGACGCGACGTGAGCGCGGGGCGTTTTCGCGGACGAGGTCGCGGACGCCGATGACGAAGGCGTGTGGCTCGCGGCGGCAGGCGGCGGCGAACAACGGAATTTCCTCTGGCGCGTGTTGGCCATCGGCGTCGAGCGTGATGGCGTGAGTGAAATTCATTTGCGCGGCGGCGGCAAAACCGGCGCGCAACGCGGCGCCTTTGCCAGAATTTTTTGCGAGCGTGAGAACGGTGACACTGTTTTCCGCCGCGAGAATTTTCGCGGTGTCGTCGGTGGAGCCATCGTTGACCACGAGGACAGGAAAATATTTTTGCGCCGCGCGCACGACGCGACCGACGGTGAGCGCGTGGTTGAACACGGGGATAAGGACGCAGATGTTCGGCGCGGCGGGCATGGGTCAATCGCGCAGGTCCACGAAGTAGCGTCGCTTGCGCGCGCCATCGGGGAGCTGCAGTTGCTCAAGCTCGGCGGGCACGGCGACGGTGAGTCGCGGGGTGACTTTGGCCGCGCCTTGAAAAAGTTCTTTGAGCGCGGAGATGATTTTGGCTTGGTCGCCGGTGCTGGAAAATTTTATTTCCACGTCGTCGGAAAGATTTTCGCCACGACGGGCGAGGATGGCGTAGCTAGAAATTTCTGGCAAGGAGTCGAGCACGGTTTTGAGCGCGGACGGGAAGACGGTTGTGCCTTTGATTTTTAGCCGCTGGTTTTTGCGCCCGACAATCGGCCCGACGCGCAAGGTGCGACGACCACACGCGCACGGCGCACGGTGCAACGCAGCAAAATCACCCGTGCGATAGCGGATGACCGGCATCGCCTCGACGCCGAAAGTCGTGGCGGTGAGTTCGCCGATTTCGCCGTCTGGCACGGCGCGGCCTTGCTCGTCGAGGGCTTCAAGGTGCAGGAGTTCCGGGTGCAGATGACCGCCGCGCCCGGCCTCGCATTCGCACAGCGACGCGGCAAGTTCGGTGACGCCGTAAGTGGAAAAAACTTTTGCGCCCCAGCTTTTTTCCACGGCGAGTCCGGCGCGGTTGAGCGCAAAATTATTTTCGCGCACCGGCTCGCCGATGCAGACGGCTCGGCGAATGCCGCCAGCGGCGAGATTGAAATTTGTTTCTGCCGCTTTGTCCGCGAGGTGGCCGAGAAACGACGGGACGCTGACGATGGCGGTCGGTTTCAGTCGGCGAATCATGTCGAAGTGCATCGCGGGCGTAGCGGGGCCGACGCGGATGACGGCGCAGCCGAGTTTTCGCAAGCCGAGCCAATACGCCATGCCCGCCATGAAACAGCGATCCAGCGCGACGGCGAGCAGCACGGTGTCGGCGGGCGTGAAGCCAGCGCAGGCGAAGGAAAGTTCCTCGTTGCGCGCGAGGCGGGCGAGGTCGCGTTCGGTGAGTTGCCAGACGAGCGGCGCACCGGTGGAACCGCTGGTAGTGACAAGGTCCACAATGCGTTCGCGCGGGACGCAGAGAAATTTTTCTGGGTTCGCCGACACGTCAGCCTTGTCGGTGGTGGGAATTTTGGCGAGTTGGTCGAAGGAAACATTTTTACCGGGCAAAATTCCCGCGCGCGAAAAATGTTCGCGATAAAACGGCGAGTGCGCGGCGACGTGGGCAAAAGTTTTCGCCCACGCCGCAGTTTGGAGGGCATGAATCTGCTCGGTTGAAAGCGTGGCTTCGGTCATGGCGCGGAAAAGCTGCGCGCAATTCTCCGCGAAACATTTTCGGCAACCAAGCAGATTCAGTTGCGAAAAATCCGTGTCCATCCGAGTCGTCCGTGGTTAAATCTCCGGCGTGAAAATTCGTCTCTTCATCAAACCCTATTGCGGCTGGTGCACCAAAGCCAGCCGCTGGCTCGACGCGCGCGGCGTTAAATACGAGACGCTCGATGTCATCGCCGACGCGGACGCGTTCACGGAGATGGAGGAACTTTCCGGGCAGACGCTCGCGCCGGTGCTGGACGTGGACGGGGAAATTCTCGCGGACTTCGGGCCACCGGAGTTGGAAAAGTTTTGGGCGAAGTTGAGTCAGCCATGAAAATCCGTCTCTTCATCAAACCTACCTGTGGCTGGTGTCGGCTCGCGACGGACTGGCTGAACGCGCGCGGCATCCAGTATGAATTGATTGACGTGTTCGCCCAGCGCGGCGCGTTGCAGGAGATGGTGAATCTCTCCGGCCAGCAAAAGTCGCCGGTCATCGAAGTGGATGGAAAAGTTTTGGCGGATTTTGGCCCGGAAGAACTTGAGGCTTTTTGGGAAACGAATTTCAACCACAGATAAACACAGATGCACACAGATTCTGAAACCAAATTGGCTTATCTGTGTTTATCTGTGTCCATCTGTGGTTAATAAAATTGTGACGACGACAGAACTTAAACCTCGCCCGCGCTTGCCCGACTGGCTGCGCTTGCCATTGCCTACCGCGAACACCTTCGCGCGCACACGTTCGCTGCTCGACGAGTTGAAACTGCACACCGTCTGCGAGAGTGCCAAGTGCCCGAACCACTGGGAATGTTGGAGCAAAGGCACGGCGACCTTCATGATCGCGGGCGACCACTGCACGCGCGCCTGCGGTTTCTGCGCCGTCAGCACCGCCAAGCCGCTCGCGCTCGAATCCGACGAACCTGCGCGCGTCGCCGAAGCCACACGCCGCATGAAACTCAAGCACGTCGTCATCACCGCCGTGGCGCGTGACGATTTAGCCGACGGTGGCGCGGAACATTTTCGCCGCACGATTGAAAAAGTCCGTGAGCTGAATCCGGGAATTGTCATCGAAGTGCTCGTGCCGGATTTCAACGAGCGCGATGACGCCATCGAAATGGTCTTGCAGGCGCACCCGCACATCTTCAACCACAACCTCGAAACCGTCCGCCGCCTCACGCCGAGCGTGCGTCACCGCGCAACCT
>JBJOPC010000026.1:0-4033 GCA_046050965.1 Verrucomicrobiota bacterium
CGAGATTGCCGACGCGAATGACGGGCTCTTGCAAACCCATCTCGATGCGCGCGACTTGCTGCGAGAAAAATGAATCCACGAACACCTCGCCGCGACGCGGGCCGCTGTGCGTGAACATCCGGGTGCGAATCGTTTTAATTTTGTAAGCCTCGTAATACATGAAGCCCAACATATCTTCGCCGACTTTGCTGACGGCGTAGGGGCTGACGGGGCGCAGCGGGCAAGTTTCTTTAATCGGCAAGTCAGCCTTGGTGACTTGGCCATAAACTTCCGACGAACTGCAAATGTGGACGACGGGGTCAATCTTCACGCCCGCCGTGTCGCGGAGGATGCGAATCGCCTCAAGCAAATTGCAAGTGCCGCCGATGTTGCAGTCGAGCGTGTCCTGCGGCGCCATGAAGCTCGTCGTGACGAAGGATTGCGCCGCGAGATGGAAAATCACGTCGGGCTTCACTTCACCGAACACGCGGATGAGCGAGCCGAGGTCGCGCAAATCGCAGTCGTAGATTTTGACCTTGGGGTTGTTGATGAGATTGCGGACGTTGTCCTTCGGGCTGCGCCAACGTTTGATGCCGAAGACTTCGCAGTCGGGATGGTTGGCGAGGATGTATTCGGCGAGATGGCTGCCGACGAAACCGGTGATGCCTGTGATAAGTGCGCGCATGGTTGGTAAAAAATTAAGCGAAAATCAAATCAAAGTCCTTCGTCCCGCTGCGAGATTATGGGGTTCTTGACCGGCCACCACATCTTGAATTTCGGGTCGTTCCACACCACGGTGAACTGCCCCGGACGATCGTAATAGGTGTTCTGCTTGTAGTGGAAAATCGCCGTGTCGCTCAGCACGACGTGGCCGTTGCCGAAATTCGGCGGGATTAAAACCTGCAACCGATTCACATCTGACAGCGTGAACGATTCCCATTGCCCGAACTGCGGCGACGCCTTGTCGTGGTTCAGCACGATGAGATAAAATTTGCCATGCAAACACGAGACAAGCTTCCAAGTCTTGGCGTCGCCGTGAATACCGCGCAACACGCCGCGCGTCGAAGTGGAAATGTCGTCTTGCACCAAGTCCACCGTGATGCCCGCCGCGTTGTAGAGTTCTTTGTTGTAAGTCTCCACGTAAGTTCCGCGAAAATCTTCAAAGATGGTCGGCGGTTTGATGAGCAACACGCCATCGAGCTTGGTTTTTTTGACTTCGAGCATGATAAATTTTTCTGCAACCGTGGTTTTGCCCCGTTAAACCGGGCATTTGGCCGGGTTGCGTGAGCGGGGAGTCTATGCACCGAACTCTTTTTGTCAACCCGCGCGCCCCAAGGAATTCACTGTGCCACGCGGTGGCCGACCTTTTGGTCGCAGCCACCAAAAGCTGGAACGCTGAGCGAACCCTTTCGCGCTTTGGTTTTTCTCCCGCGTGTCTTCGAGCCTCGGCGGTAATTTTTCCCACGGCTGCCGAACTGGAAAAACAACTAGCCGATGACGCGATGAAAAAATCTGTTGGCGGCACAACATGGTAACACCGCTTGCCAGTTTTTCGCGCGAGGTCTAATCTCGCCCCATGTCAACCGAACACGATGCCACCGAGTTTGTGGATGATGATTTTCAGTCCGCTCCCCACCCCGCACCCGCCGCGCCACATTGGGCGGGCAGTTCCATCGCCGCGCCCACGCGCGCCGAGGTAGATTCGCAAGTGACCGACGCGCAAACCAAACTCGCCGACCTCAAACGCCAACAGGAAGAACTCGAACGCCAACGCGCGTCGCTCGAAGATTTGCGCCGTCGCCAAACGGAATTCCAAACGGGGCGCGAGGAAATGTTGCAGCAACTCACGCGCGGCGTTGGCTTGCTAGAAGAATCGGAACTCGCCGCGCGCCGCGAAGCCGAGTTGGCCGCGCAAACGCTCGCGGAATTCAAGTCCGCGCTCGACAAACTCAAAGCCATCAACGAGCAGGCGTGGACAAAAGATGCGTTGAGCCTCGAACTCACGCGCGCACTCACCACCATCGAAAATGCGCGCATGGAATGGAATTCCGCCCGCGTAAAATTGCCCGTGCTGAACGGCGAATCTGACACGCGGCTCCTCACGCAACCCACGGCGCACGGCGCGGCGTCACTCGCGGAGTTGAGCTTCGGCCAACTCTGTAAGCTGGGGCTCGCGTTCACCTTGCCGCTGCTGCTCGCGGTGCTGGCGCTCGCGTTCGTGTTGCTCGCGCGGAAATAATTTTCTCACTCCGTCGCATGGGCTGGCCCGGCCAAAAATCCGACCCCGTTGCCGAACGCGAACGCGCGCTCGCCGCCGAAATTTCTGCGCTCGAAAAACAAATCCGCCAGCTCGAAGCCAACCCGCGTCCGCGTTTCCGTTCCACCGCGCGCCCGCACAGCGAGACGGTCACCGCGCCGCCGCCCGAGCCGGTCGGGTTTGAAGAAGTGGATCAGTCGCGGCTTAAGGCGCAGTCACAAGCCGAAATTCCGCCCGCGCATTTCAACCAGCTGGGGGTGCGGAAATACGACCTCGCTGGTTTATTGCGCCGCATCAAAAACCATTTCGCCGGCCCAACGGCGACGAATCCGCGCCTCGTGAATTACCTCGCCGCCGGCGGTGTGCAGGGCTTGCGCGCCATGCGCTACGAGCGGCGCATCGCGCGCAACCGCTTCATCGGCTTCGCGGTGCTTTTGCTACTGGTGCTCATCGGGCTCTGCGCCGCACTGAAACGGATGCGATGAAAAAAACTGCCGCCAAAAAACTAGTCGAACTCGCCATCACCACGCCGGACGGACACTTCCTCGCGAGCTATTCCGAGCACGGTTTGGCGCGACTGCGGTTCCCCGCCCGCCGCGCCGGACAGCTGGAATTGCCCATCGCGCCCGCGCCGATCATGCGCTGGCATCGCGTCACCACCGCCGCGCTTAAGCGGATGTTGGCCGGGCGCGCCCCAAAAATTTTACCGCCGCTGGATTTAAGCATCGGCACGGAATTTCAGCAGCGCGTTTGGCAAGCCTTGCTGAAAATCCCGCGCGGTGACACGCGCAGTTACGGCGAGTTGGCGAAAATTCTGAAACACCCGCGCGCGTTTCGCGCCGTGGGTAGCGCGTGCGGGGCGAATCCCATTCCGGTGCTGGTTCCGTGTCATCGCGTGCTGGCGCAGCACCGCAAGCTGGGCGGCTTCACGAGCGGCCTCGATTGGAAACGACGGCTACTCTGGCGCGAGGAAGTGCGCGACTGGTGGCAAGCACCGAAAGTTTTAGCAGCGGAACTGGCGTGAATTCCCGCTTGCCGCGCGGGCGCGGTTTGCTACGTTGCGCGCGTCCCTTCAACCAAAACCAAATCCCCCCAAGCCTATGAAACTACAGTTCAAAGCCCTCACGTCTGCATTGCTCGCCGTCGCGATTGTCGGAACCACCGTGACCGTCCGCGCCGCCGATGACGCCAAGCCGGAGAAAAAAGCTGAGAAGAAAGCCAAAACCGAAGCACCCGCCGAAGCCACGGCTGCGCCTGCTAAAAAAGCTTTGCCCTACGGCGGCACGGTCACCGCGATTGATAAAACCGCCATGACCGTGACGGTGAAAAAGAAAGACGCGGAAAAAACGTTCAGCATCACGTCCAGCACCAAGATCACCAAGGCCGGCAAACCGGCGACGCTGGCGGACGGCGTGGTAGGCGAAGAATGTGGCGTGTCCTTCTTGGACGAGGACGGCAAGAATGTCGCGCGTTCATTCCGCTTCGGCCCGAAGCCCGAAAAGAAAGAGGACGCCGCCAAAGCCGACGCGCCGAAAGCTGACGGCGAAAAACCCGCCAAGAAAGAAAAGAAAACCGAAGGCGACAAGGCCAAGTAAGTTTTGATTTCAACGCAAAAGGCAGGCCGCGAGGCCTGCCTTTTTTGTTTTCAAATTGCGGGCGCGCTTAACGCCGCCACCAACCGGTGCGCGCTTTGGCCGGCTTCACCGTTTCGCCGGTGGACATGGCGATGAGCAGTTGGCTGCGGCACATTTCGAGCGCGAATCGGAACTCGTCGTAGCTCAAGTAGCGGTCTTCAGG
>JBJOPC010000027.1:0-2814 GCA_046050965.1 Verrucomicrobiota bacterium
TTCCAAAAATCGGCGGCGTGGTGCATACGCACAGTTTGTTCGCGACGTCGTGGGCGCAGGCGTGCCGGCCGTTGCTGGCCTACGGCACGACGCAGGCGGATTACTGGTATGGCGACGTGCCCTGCACGCGCAAGCTGTCGGCGGCGGAAATCAAAACCGATTACGAGGCGAACACGGGCGACGTGATCGTGGAGACGTTCAAAAAGTTAAAATACGACGCGCTGCAACATCCCGCCGTGCTCGTCGCGAGCCACGGGCCATTCACTTGGGGCAAGGACGTGCATGACGCGGTTCACAACGCGAGCGTGCTGGAATTTATCGCGAAGCTGAACAGCGAGACGTTGCGAATTAATCCGAAGATCAAGCCGATGCAGCCGGTGTTGCTGGACAAACATTACCTGCGCAAGCACGGCAAGGATGCCTACTACGGGCAGAAGTAAATTGCCTGCGGGATATGCTGACCCTCACCTCACCCCGGCCCTCTCCCCTCCCTCGGAGGGAGCGGAGAGGGAGTAGGCTTGTGAACACCCAAATTTTTTGGCCGCTGATTTGAAATATATTCGCCCATGACGACTCCAAATAAAACTGCTTTCGGCTCGATGCCGGACGGGCGCGCGGTGGATTGGTTCACGCTGCGAAATAAATCGGGCGCGGAGGTGCGCATCACGAACTACGGCGGCATCGTCACGCACATTCTCGTGCCAGACAAATTTGGAAAACTCGGCGACGTGGTGCTGGGTTACGATTCGCTCGACGGTTATCTCCGCAATAACAGTCCTTACTTTGGCTGCCTCATCGGGCGGCTCGGCAACCGGCTCGCGCAGGGAAAATTTTCGCTCGCTGGAAAAAATTTTCAACTCGCGCGCAACAACGGCCCGAACCATCTGCACGGTGGCACGAAGGGTTTTGACAAGGTCGTGTGGGACGTGGTGAGCGCGACGAGCGAGGCGCTCGAACTGCGCTACGTCAGCCCGGACGGCGAGGAAGGTTATCCCGGCACGCTGACGGTCACGGCGCGCTACACGTTCACGGACGACCACGCGCTGCGGTTGGATTTCACCGCCACGACGGACGCACCGACGGTTTGCAATCTCACGCAGCACACTTATTTCAATCTCGCGGACGCGGGCGCGACGGACATTCTCGGCCACGAGTTGCAAATCTTTGCGGACACGTTCACGCCCGTGACGGCGGATTTAATTCCCACCGGCGAACTGCCGTCGCTCAAGAATTCGCCGCTGGATTTTTCCGCGCCGACAAAAATTGGCGCGCGCATCCACGCGGACGATGTGCAGTTGAAAAACTGTCGCGGCTACGACCACAACTACGTCCTTGGCGCGCCGGGCAAACTGAAACTCGCCGCGCGCGCGTTCGACGCGGCGAGCGGACGTGTGCTGGAGACGGAGACGACCGCGCCCGGCGTGCAATTTTACAGCGGCAATTTTCTCGACGGCAGCATCACCGGCAAGCGCGGGTGCGTCTACAAGTTCCGCCACGGCTTCTGCCTCGAGCCGCAACACTTTCCCGATTCGCCGAACCAGCCGGGCTTTCCGCCGGTGGTTTTGCGACCCGGTGAAAAATACGAGAATACGATTGTCTATCGGTTCTCCGTCCGCTAAAAACTCGCGTCCCTAAAACCAATATGAAAATTACAAACTTGATTCCTTCCTTCAGCGCGCTCGCGCTCGCTCTGGCCATCGCCGGTTGCAGCAAGAGCGATAACTCTACCGCGCCCGCTGCGACTCCCGCGGCCGGCGGTGCGACTCCGGCAACGGCGGCAAAAAAACTTCACCTCGCGTTCGTCGTCAACAACGCGTCGTCGTTCTGGACGATTGCTCATGCGGGTGTGGACGACGCCATCAAGGAACTCAACGGCGCAGTGGAAGTGGATTTCCGTATCCCCTCCACCGGCACGGCGGCGGAGCAGCACCAGTTACTCGACGACTTGTTGTCCAAAGGTGTGGATGGCATCGCCGTCAGCGCGCTGGACGCGGACAACCAGACGGAATTTTTGAACAAGCTCGCGAGCCAGACGTTGCTTATCTGCCACGACAGCGACGCGCCCAAAAGCAAACGCGTCTGCTACATCGGCACGGACAATACGTTGGCGGGTGCCGAAGCTGGCAAGCTCATCAAAGAAGCGTTGCCCGAAGGCGGTAAAATCATGGTGTTCGTCGGCACGATGGACGCGCAGAACGCAAAGGAACGTTTCGCGGGCATCAAAAAAGAACTCGCCGGCTCGAAGGTTGAAATCGTGGACATCCGCACGGACGAAACCGACCGTGCGCGCGCCCAGAAAAACGTCGAGGACACGCTCGTGAAATATCCTGACATCGCCTGCCTCGTGGGGCTGTATAGCTACAATGGCCCGGCTATCATCAACGGCGTGAAGAACAGCGGCAAAGCGGGCGCGGTGAAAATTGTGTGCTTCGACGAAGAAGAAGAAGTGCTCGCGGGTGTGGCGGCGGGTTCCATCTTCGGCACGGTGGTGCAACAGCCGTATGAGTTCGGTCGCCAATCCATTCTCCGCATGGCCAAACATCTGGGCGGCGACAAAGCCGCCCTCGCAGGCGGCACGCAGATCGTGCCGACCTTGAGCATCAGGAAAGACAACGTGGCGGAATTCTCCGCGCGCTTGAAGAAGCAGCTAGGCAAGTAAACCTTAGCTGAATTTACAGCGGCGGCGGATACCAATCCGCCGCCGCTTTTTATTTTCGCCACGCGCCACCGGAGAAACCGGATATTTCCTTTGCCACGTCAAAACGCTTCTGTTAGGCGGTCGGGTTGGCTCACTTTGCCGAACCGTAAAGGCGG
>JBJOPC010000028.1:0-5499 GCA_046050965.1 Verrucomicrobiota bacterium
CCTTCGCGGAAGGCGCTCAAGTGCGTGCCGCCGTCGCTGGTGAACTGGCCGTTGACGAAGGAAAAAAACGTTTCGCCATAGCGCGAATTGCTGTGCGTAAAACAAAACTCCAGCGTCTTGCCGGAGTAATGCAGCGGCGAATACAGCGGCTCGCTGCCATCCACGCCAAGTTCTTCCATCACCAAATCCATCAGGCCGTGGCGCGACTGGAAAACTTTCGGCTCTGCAAAGGTCGGCGTGTTGAGAATCAGCTTCAGCCCCGTGTTCAGGTAGCTGTAATGCCGCAGCCGCCGCTCGACATATTCCATTTTGAATTCACTGCTCTTAAAAATTTCTTCGTCCGGCTCGAATTCGATGAACGTGCCGTTCGGCTCTTTGGTTTTGCCGGTGTCTTCTTTTTTTAATTTGCCGATCTTGAAACTCGCCTCGGCAAATTCCCCATCACGATGGCTGCGGACGAAAAAGTTTTTCGACAACGCATTCACGGCCTTCGTGCCGACGCCGTTCAAGCCGACGCTGAATTGGAACACGTCGTCGTTATATTTCGCGCCGGTATTTATTTTGGAAACGCAGTCCACCACTTTGCCGAGCGGAATACCGCGCCCGTAATCGCGCACGGAAACTTTGTTGCCATCGAGCGTGATCTCGACCTCTTTGCCGTTGCCCATGATGAATTCATCAATGGCATTGTCCACGACCTCCTTGAGCAAAACGTAGCAGCCGTCATCAGGATGCGCGCCGCTGCCGATGCGCCCGATATACATTCCGGTGCGCAACCGGATGTGCTCCAGCGAGGACAGCGTTTTGATTTTGCTCTCGTCGTAAACTGCTTTGGATTTTTCAGCCATAAAATTTCGAGGCAGACGATGGAAGAATTCCCGGCGGATGAAAATGCGAAAGTGCGCGCAAGCTTTTGTTCCGGCAGTGGAAAATTTTGTTCCGACTTCGCAACGTTCACGCGCGTGAAATTTTCCGAACCGCGCAAAACCACTGCAAACATTGCGTTCGCCGCCGCTGGCATCGCCGTTGCTAAAGAACGCGCAGTCGTGAACGTCGTTCCGGTCGCCACCCAAAACGAAAGACACGCGAAACCGAAAAACCAAAACTAAAAAATAAAAATGAAAATCAAACTGAACAACCTCATCCTCGTGGCGACTCTTTGTGCCGCGCTCACTCAAATCAATAGCGCTCAAGCTAAAGCTGGTGCGACCGATGTCATTCCCGGCACGAGCAAAAGTGGTGTCGCTACCGGCGGCACGGCCAAAGGCGGCGGCAGTCGCAGCACCACGCCCACCACGCCTACAACTCCGACCGTTCCCGTCGCGCCTGCGCCCATCGTGACAGCGACGCTCGCGTTCACTTCGTCCGGCGCGGCGGCGGGCAATTGCAATGGCTCTTACCGCATTGACCCGTATTACCCGACGCTCTCGCTACTCACGGTGACCGTTTCCGTGGACTCGATGAACGTGTCCGACAACAGTGCGCTCTCCGTCAACGTCGTCACGGCGGGCGGCACGGCGTATCCATTCACGAGCAACGCCATCAACGTCGTGGCGGGTGCGGGCACAGTGAGCTACAGCATTTATGTGACCCCCGGCACGTCTGTGGCGGGCGTGGTGGTGAAGGACGCTTTCGGAGTCATTGACTTCGCGGGCAACTAATCCATTCAACCCGGAAAACACATAACTGCGGAGGCCGTGAGGTCTCCGCAGTTTTTTTTGTTCGCAAAATGAAATCAAATTTTGCTCAACTCCTGCCAGAGATACGCGCTCATCAATTGTCCTTTGTGAAACACGTCGAGGTCAAATTTTTCGTTTGGCGAGTGCGAGTTGTCGTCCGGCAATGCGAGGCCGACGAGCAGTGAATCTGCGCCGAGAATTTTCTTGAAGAGATTCACGATGGGAATCGAGCCGCCTTCGTGTAACAAAACGGGATCTTTGCCGAACGCGCGTTTCAGCGAGCGCAACGCCGCTTGCGCCTGCGCGCCGTTGGGCTCCACCCAATATGGTTCCGCACCGTGACCGTGCTCGACTTCCACACGCACATTTTTCGGCGCAAGCTGGCGAAGATGTTTTGCCACGGCGGCGACAATTTTTTTCGGATCCTGCGCTGGCACGAGGCGGCAAGTGACTTTCGCTCGCGCCCACGCGGGAATAATCGTCTTGCTGCCCTCGCCCTGGTAACCGCTAGTGAGGCCGTTGATTTCAAACGTGGGCCGCACCCCGCGTTGTTCGTCCGGCGTGTAGCCGCGTTCGCCGAATAGTTCCGGCACACCGAGAAATTTTTTGTAGCTGTTCGCGTTGAACGGCAGTCGCGCCATCAGCTTGCGTTCGCGCGCGGAAAGTTCGCGCACGTCGTCGTAGAAACCCGGCACGGTGATACGACCGTGCTTGTCCCGAAGTTGCGCGATGAGTTGGCAGAGTGCGAACGCGGGATTATTAATTGAGCCGCCGAACACGCCCGAGTGCAAGTCGCGCGACGGCCCATGCACCGTCAATTCAAACGCCGCGATGCCTCGTAGTGAACTTGTCAGCGCGGGTAAATTTTTCGCGGGCAAACCCGTGTCCGACACCACCACCGCAGCGCACTTCAACTCGGCGCGATTCTTTTTCAGAAAGCCCGCGAGACTTTCGCTGCCGACTTCTTCTTCGCCCTCGATGACGAATGTCAGGTCGCACGGCAGTTCCGTGCCAGTGGCGAGATACGCCTCGACCGCTTTGAGGTGCGCGAGATTCTGACCTTTATTATCACTCGTGCCGCGCCCATACATCAAGCGTCCCGCGATGCGCGCCTCGAACGCGGGCGAGTCCCACAGTTCCAGCGGCTCCGGCGGTTGCACATCGTAATGGCCGTAGACCATGAAGTGCGGTTTCTGGGAATTCTTTTTGCGCGGCGTCTTGGCGACGACGATGGGGTGAAAATCCGTTTTGCACACGCGCGCTTCGAGACCGATGGCGCGGCAATGCTTCGCCACCCACTCGGCGCAAGCGGCGGTGTCCTTATTAAATTTCGGCTGCGCGGACACGCTGGGGAAACGGACGTAATCCACGAGCTCGCGGACGAAGCGGGCTTGGTTTTGTTTGAGAAATTTTTCAACGGCCTTCATGCGCGCCAGTGTAGTCAGCGGCACGCAAGAATCAAAACATTGCGAGCGCAGCGAGCGGAAACTTCACTGTCAGGCGAAGCCAAATAATAATTTGACGTAGTTAAACTATAAATTGCAAGATACAAACTTTTTTCAATCTAATACAAACAATCTTTCAAACAATATAAACATTCTGTCTATTTATACTAACACTAGTGCAATTGACATAAAACATAATAGTATTTATTGTAACACTATATTTATTTAATAAAATAATAGTTCTATCTATTCAAAACATCATTCACTCGATTCAAACTATAAATCTGATTATTTCAATATCGCCAAAAACCCTTTATTCACCCTAAAAACACCATGGAAACCCTCGCCATAGCCAAAAAACACGACCCCGCTCGGCCATTGCCAGACCACGGATTGATGCTCACCGCCCTCGGCCACACCGCCCGCTGGCGGATGCTCCGCGCCTTGAGCGCCGGCGAGGCCATGAGCGTGACCGAACTGTCCGAAGTAGCTGGTTGCAGCGTGGACATGAGCAGCAAACACCTTAAGTCACTCAAAGCTGCCGGACTGGTGTTGCAAAAGCGCAACCGCTGCTACGCCATCCCGCCCGCGCACCAGCCCGTGCCGGGCGAGCCATTGCTGGACTACGGCCATTGCGTGCTGCGCCTCGACGCTGCGGGCTGAACGATGGTGGCCGTCGGCCAAGACCATCCCGCACAGGATGGAGATGGCGAAAAAATTCGGGCTGGAAATTCTGCTGCCGCCGGGCGCGCGAGCGTCGGGTTTGCAGCGGAGCGCGACTCTGTGAGTCGCAGCGGCGGCGCAAGCACGGACGGCACCGGGTGATTTCAGCGCATTATTTCAGGCGGAGTTGCTGCGGGTCACAGACCCGCGCTCCGGGATGCTACGAAATGGCCGCAACCGCGTTGCGGTTGGGAATTTTTTGCGGACGCTGACCCAGGGTAGCTCGTGCCTCGCAACCCTGGGCTTTGGGACGGAATCCCGTTGGGATTCTCGGGTAGTGTGCGCCTCGCTTAGGTGATTTGAGAAACTTGAAACGGCTAATTCATTCCGCACCACTTTGCTGTTTATATTCCTGGATTAAATCAGAAATGCGTTGGACGAAATTTCTCCAATTCCGCGTCTGCACAGCTAGGTTACGCAATTCTTCGACAGGAATTCCCCAACTCCTTGCGGCTCGCAACCATTCCATGGCTTGGACGTTATCAAAGTAGTTCTCGCATTTGTTACGCACGATTCCGCGGATGTAATATAATTCTCGAAGTTCGGGTTCATCTTTTGAAGCGCGTTCAACTCGGCAAATTCCAGGAATTTTCGAAAAGGCAATCTCCCACGATTCGGGTGTGACTTTTTCGTTTGCATCAACTTTCAAATATTGGGTGGCGGCCACATCCATAGCTTGCGTCAGTTCCTCGACCGAAAATTTTCCAAGCCATTTCTGCAAATTCTTCCGCCCGTTCGCGTTCACAGACCAACCGGGAGTATTGGCCTCCCAATAGCTGCACAAGCGATCAATCGTCTCAATCGCAATGTCTCTCAATCCCTCTTTCCATTCCATCATCATCTCCAACTGTTCTCTGCGCGTCTGAAGGTCTTCAAGTTGGTTACGAGCTTTTATGACTGCGGTCTTATCATCCAGAGTTTTACCACTCTTGCCAGAGTTACAGGCCACACAACTCGTAATCAGGTTCGTAATATCATTATCGCCGCCCTCGATGACGGGATGAATATGGTCAATTTGAAGGAGGACATCTGGAGCTGCCGCGCCGCAATATTGGCATTTGAAACTATCGCGTTTGAGGACTTCAAACCGGATACGCTTTGGAATCGCCCTGCGTGAATTCGGTTGGCCTTCAGTTTGATTGCTTTCAGCGTCCATTGTTTTGCAAAAAATTTTCCACCTTCGCCTTCACGCTTTCATCCATCTTGATCAGCGGCGGCCAGGCGCGTTTGAAGCCTTCGCCCGGAATTTTCTTCGTCGCGTCAATGCCCAGCTTGCTTCCGCTGGCGATCTCGCTCGTCGCGTGGTCGAGCACGTCGGACGGGCCTTTGGTGAAGATGCTGTCGCGCTGCGGGTCGGTGTTGGCGGTGAGATGGAACAGCACTTCGCTCGTGTTGTGGACGTTCACGTCGGCGTCCACCACTACGATGTATTTCGTGAACATCATCTGCCCCATGCCCCAGAGGCCGTGCATGATTTTGTAGGCCTGCATCGGGTAGGTCTTCTTGATGCTGACGAACACGAGGTTGTGGAACACGCCTTCCGCCGGCAGCGCGATGTCCACGATCTCGGGGAAATTCATCTTGAAGATCGGCAGGAACAATTTCACGCTCGCGCCGCCGATGTAAAAATCTTCCATCGGCGGAATGCCGAC
>JBJOPC010000029.1:0-11118 GCA_046050965.1 Verrucomicrobiota bacterium
CTGGCCTGGACATAGGCTTCGTATTCAGCGCGTTCGTCGTCGGTGAGTTTTCCTTCATTGCATTTCTCCGCCAGTTTTTCCACGCGCGCCTGCGTGCGTGTGCCCACGCGCAACGCCGCCAGCGCGCGCGCCGTTTTTAGCCCCAAACTGCGGCTGACCGGCTCGAGCATTTCGTCCAAGACTGCGCTGCCATGTCCGTGTTGCATGAAATGAATTTAATGTGTTGTAAAAATGTGTCAACCGGCAATCCGCCGCCCGCGAGTTTGGTATGGATTTAAGCCGGTTTTCTGCAACACTTCCCGCCCGATGAATCCAGTGCTCAAACTTTTGCTCGAAGGCGGCAGCCTCACCACCGCGCAGATGGCGCAGGTGCTCAACCTCTCCGAAACCGATTTGAATTTGCAACTCGCCGCCTTGAAAAAGGACGGCGTGTTGCTCGGCTTCCGGCCCGTGCTGAATTTGTCGCACGAAGAATCCGGCACGGTGCGCGCCGTCATCGAGGTGCGCATCACGCCCGAACGCGGCGGCGGCTTCAACCGCCTGGCCGAGCGCATCAGCAAGTTCGACGAGGTGGAATCCTGCTATCTCATGTCCGGCGGCTACGACCTGCTGGTGTTCGTCAACGGCGCGAGCCTGCAAAAGGTCGCGGCGTTCGTCTCGGAAAAACTCTCCACCATCGAGGGCGTGCTCTCCACGGCCACGCATTTCATGCTGCGCTCCTACAAGGAACACGGCTTCCTGCTGGGCGGCAAAGTCGAGGAGACGGAACGGCTCAAGGTCGCGCCGTGAAACGTTTTGGAAACAACCGGCAACCGATGAATGGTCGCGGTTGCTGAATTAAATGTTAGGCAAATTCGCACCATGACATCGAAGCAGATAGAAGCGCGACTCTTCAATTGGCTACTAAAGCCAGTAGGAATGATTGCGCCTTACTTGCGCACGAATTATTGGCTCGATGGCAAGACCCTTACAGTCAAACGTCCATTCAGCAAATCTGCCTCCGTGAAGATAGATGACCTCGACGAGATTGGAGTTGAGACAACCGATCAAGGTCCATTCGTTGAGGATGTGTTTTGGATTCTAAAGAAAGGGAAGATGTGCATTCGCATTGGCGAACCACATCCAGTTTTCAAAATGCTCATGGATGCTTTTGGCTCATTGGAGGGTTTTGATTGGCGGCCTTTCGTCGAGGCCCAGAGTTGCACCGACAATCGCTATTTTATGTGCTGGAGACGGCTACATGAGGCCTAGCACTTTCATTCATTGAATTAACATGGACCAGTCACGTTTCATCGCCAAGCACGTCGTCAACCTGCCCAAGTCGGGCATCCGCGATTTCTTTGACATCGTCGCCAAGATGAAGGACGCCAGCGCGTGAGCACACGGGCACAAAATGAAAGGAAGTTTGGCCTCTGGGACGAGTTGCCCGGCGGCGGGCGTCGCTACCGGCTCGATGTGCCGGGCAAACTAGACTGGCAGGCGCGTTATTTGAAAGAGGTGGACGCCAACGAAACGACCGTGCGTTTCTGGCAGGAGATTTACGACGACCGAGGCAAACTGGTCGAGACGCATGAGAAATTCCCAGTAGATAAAGGACACCGGAAACCGTAAAGTATGACCATGACGATCACGAAACAAACCGTCGCCGACCAGATTGCCGCGTATCTCCACCATGAGATTACGCTGGCGCAGTTGGTGGACTGGTCGGAGAACGCGCTCTTGGACGGCGAACTTGCCGAGCGCGATGCGAAGACTGTTTCCTCCGTCATCGCCCGCCTCGGCGTGGCCGACGTGCGCGCGTTCGGTCTCGCATGGGAAGATTGCGAGGAGTTGCTTCACAAGCTCGGCTTCGCTCCGCGAGTCGAAGTCATGGCGGCGTAAGTTTTTTATCCTTCGTTGTTCCACCATGGATCAGTCACGTTTCATCGCCAAGCACGTCGTTAACCTGCCCAAGTCGGGCATCCGCGATTTTTTTGACATCGTCGCCAAGATGAAGGACGCCATCTTGCTCGGCGTCGCGCGGAATTAGATTCATCTTCAAGGCAGTTTGAAGCTCACGTCCGCAGCCATGCCGGCGCGGAGTTCGGCGCGGCGGGCGTCGAGGCGGAGTTTCACGCCGAAGACTTGCTTCACCCGTTCGTCGCTCGTCTGGACGTTGCGCGGGGTGAACTCGGCGGCGCGCGCAATCTGTTCCACGACGCCAGAAAAATCTTGGCCGGGAAACGCATCCACGCGCACGGTCGCGGAGTCGCCGAGGTGAATGCGACCGAGCCACGGTTCCGGCACGAAGACGCGCAGCCAGAGATGATTGGTGAGCAGCAACGTGGCGGCAGGTTGGTTGGGCGCGAGCACGTCGCCGGGGCGGACGTGCAGGACTTCGAGCACGGCGTCGTCGGGCGTGGCGATTTGCATTTCGCGCAACTGGGCATCAAGCGCGGCGAGTTGCGCGCGGGCGGCGGCGAGTTGTTCGGCGCGGGTGCCAGCGAGGAGCAAATCGAGGCGGGCTTTGGCGGCGACGGCGGTTTTTTCCAGCGAACTGGCGCGCATGGTCGCGGCGTCGCGCTCGGCGGCGGAAACGGTTTTCAGCGCGAACAATTCTTCGGCGCGTTTGGCATCGGCGCGGGCGAACTCGGCTTGGGCGGATTGCGCCTCCCATTCGGCGCGCACGGCGGAAATTTCCTCGCGGCGCGGACCGGCTTCGGCTTCGGCGAGTTGGGCGGCGGCGCGGGCGCGGTGGGCGCGGAGTTCGGCGGCGTCGAGTTGGACGAGCGGCTGGCCGTTGGTGAGGGCATCGCCTTCGCGGGCGAAAACGCGTTCCACGCGTCCGCCGTAGCGCGAGGCGACGCGGGCTTCGTCCACTTCAATCGTGCCGGACGCGGTGGGCAGGGCAGGGCGGCAGGCGGCGAAGATTGCGAGCGCAACGGTGGCGAAGGGGAGTAAAAACTTTTTCACGCGCGGCGAGGGTAGCAGTGCGGTGGGCGCGATTCAACGGGAGGTTGCAATTGGTCTCTCACAAAGAACGCCAAGGGCGCAAAGGAAAAACCAGCCGGTCGTTGCATCCTTGGCGTTCTCTGCGTGAGGCATCAACTGTCTTTGAGCGAGACAGTTTTTGCCTGAAGGCTGGACACGCGCGGCGAGACAGCGCGGTGGCGGCACGGCAGAAATAATTTCAACTCGCGCCGGAATTTTTTCAGCCACGCCCGCTTGGAGATTTTTTTGTGAACAAGTTTTTCAGAAAAGTTTTTGCGCCGGTCGCCGTGAGGCACGGGCTTTGCGAACGGTCGCGTCATGCAACCATCCCTCCATGGTGCACCTTCCATCCAACAAGGTGAACTCGTCGTCACACTCGACGGCCAGCCCATTGAACTTCCTGCCAACCGCCGCTCGCTTGCCGCTATCCGTGCGTGGCTTGAAACCGCTGCGATGGAACGCCAGCGCGTCCTTTGCGCGTTTTGCGTGGACGGGCAGCCGGTGCAGTTGCCGTCGCCCGCCGCCGACTTCGCGCGCGTGGATGCCGAGAGCGTGTGCCTTGATGAAATGCCGTTGCAACTGCTCAAAACTGCGCGCCAACAAATCGTCACCGCGCGCGAACACGTTCAATCCGCCGTGGCCGTCGTGCTCATCAACGACGGCGCGCAGGCGCAGGAATTTTGGTGGCAGCTCGCGCAGGAATTGCGGGAACCGCTGCTCACGCTCGCGTTGATGCCCGACCATTCCGGCGGTTACGCCAACGGCGCGGCCTCGCCCGCGCAACTTCGCAAGTGGCAGCTTCAGCAACTCGCCGCCATCATCCGCGAAGTGGACGTTGCCTGCGACACGCACGACACCTTCGCCCTCTCCACCGCGTTGGAAAACCGTGCGCTGCCGTGGCTGGAAAAACTTCACGCGCTCGTGGCACTCTGGCAAGACACGCTGACCGCTGGCTGGCGGCTCGCCCACGCGGCGTGAGTGAAAAATTGACCAACCGACGCTCCGTCGGTTGAAAAACGTAACCCTTCGTTTGCCGTCAACGTCTGCCGCGTCCCGGTGTTTCCCCCGGATGGGTTCTCGTGCCTTGGCCGGGGGAAAAAATCATCGCCTTCACTCCCGCGACATTTAGAATGTCGCCCCGGTGACTGTGAATACGGGAGTAATCAGACATTTTTAGAGGATATTTCATATGACTCGCCACCTGCTGAAGACAACGTTGTTAAGTTTAGCTTTAGTTTGCAGTTCATTCCACGCGGTGCGCACTACGGCGGCCTTGCCCCTCTCGCCGGTATTCGCTGCCGCCACTGCGGAAGCGGAACCAGCGGATGTAGATCGCACCTTCGAGGTTGAATCTAAAAGCACCCACGTCGGGCGTATCAACCGCAATCTGATGACCGCTACGGTCGTCATTCTCGTGACGTTTGTCTTGCTGCGCGTCGCGTTGCTCTGGCAAATTCAGCGCAGTCGTAAAAAACTCGTTCACGAAAATATCCTCCAACCCAAGGCATGAGACCCTCTCCCTCCCTCGTGCGTGTGGCTTTGACCATTTTGCTGGTCAGCACCGCGCCACTTTTCGCCCAACCGCTCGCGCGCCTCAACAGTGCCAAGGGGGCTGACGCCAAGACGCTTATTATTTACTCCGAGACGCGCGCCGCTTACTCACTCGCGGATGATTTGAGTGCGCTCAAGTTGCAATTGCGCCGCGTGGCCGGACAATTCGAGGCGATTCCCGCCGCGCAAGCCGACGCTGCAAAAGTTTCCGCCGCTGACTATGTAGTGGTGTTTTGCCCCCAGCCGTTTCCCAAACTCGACGCCGGACTCGTGCAAGTCCTCGCGCAGACCGACAAGTCCGTGTTGTGGGTCGGCTACGGCGCGGATCAACTCGCCAAACTGCCGCCGTTCAAAAACCAGTTCAACGTCTCGCCCTTCGCGTCCGATAAAATCTCCGACCTCGTCAACTACAACGGTCATGAGCTGAAACAACCCATGCCCGTCTGGATTCCGGTGCAATGGCTGGACACCACCAGCACCTCGGCCATCAGTCTGAACGTCCTCACGATTTCGCTCACCGAGACGAACGCTCACCCGGTTTGCTTCAAGAGTGGCGCGGTGACGTTCTATATGGCGTTGCCGACGAGCACTGCCGCCGCGCCGATTTTCAGCGACGTGCTGTTGGATTTTTACGGCGTCGCCAATCCGCCCGGCAACCTCGTGGGCGTCCGCATTGACGGCTATCATTGCCGCCAAGACCATTTGGAATTCCGCCATCTCGTAGATTATTTCTTTGAACACGCCATCCCCTTCACCGTCGGCGTCATTCCCGCCTACTTCGATCCGTCGGCCAAGAAGGGCAAAGAAATTTTAGACCTCGATTCACAACCAGAATTTGTCGCTGCGCTGCGTTACGCGCAGTCCAAGGGTGGACGCCTCGTGCTGCAAGGCTTCGTCAACTCCCGCAAAGCCGCCAGCGGCACGGAGCCGGAATTCTGGGACGCCTCGCTCGACCGCCCCTACGCCGACGACTCCGCCGATGACGTGCGTTTGCACCTTGTGGAAGGCGCGCGCCAGATGTTCAGCCACGGACTGTTCCCGCTCGCGTGGCAGACGCCGTTCAACTCCGCGTCGCGCTTGGATTACGCCGAGTTCGCCAAACATTTTTCTACGGCGGTGGAGCGCATTCAACTTTCCGACGCGAGCGGTTTGGAGAGCTTCGCTTCGAGCACACTCGGCGTGGATGATTTTGGCCGCACGGTTATTTCCGATAACCTCGGCGTGATCACCGGCCAGCGCGCGGGTTACGTCAAAGTTCAGGAGCGCGCCGAACTGCTCGCGGCTCTGCGCGGCACGATTGCCCTCTGCTCTTTCCCCGCTTACCTCGACGACGGCAAGCTCGCCCAGACCATCGGCGCCATCAAAGGCACAAAACCCACCTACCTCGACCTCGCCGACGGCGACCATTGGGTGCAACTGCCCAACACCATTTTGCTTACTGGCAAAGCCACCCGCACTGTCACGCTGAAAAAAGCGACCATCGTTTGGAAAGCCTATGACCGCACCGGCAAATTGCTCACTACCGAAACTGGACCGCAACCCGCCATCGGCGAACGCGAGTTCAAACGTCGCGGCACGGGCGACATCGAAATCTTTGAAATCAGCGAGGCTCCCCAGTCATGAAAAAAATCTTTGCGTTTATCTTCGTCAGTCTCGTCGTCGTCCCCGCGTGTCTCGCGTGGTGGTTGTTCCCCGAGAACACCGCGCCCGATGAGCAAGCCGTGGACAATCTTTCGCTCCGCAAAAAAGCCTACGAGCTAGCCAACCAAAACCGCCTGGAAGAAGCCGACACCGCGTTCGGCGAATATCTTGCCAAGCGTTCCAGCGACGTGCAGTCCACCTACGATTACGCTATTCTCCTCGCGCAACTCGGCCAACACGAGAAGACCGCCGCGCTGCTCGAAAAAGTCCACGCGATGAACCCCGCGCGCGAGACCGCCTACTTCAAACTCGGCGTGGAATACGTCATCCTCAAACGCGACGCCGACGCCGCCAAAGTTTTTGAAGAACTCAAATCCTCCGGTAACCGCGACATCGTGCTTGCCGCTGCCGAAGCCGGTTCGCGCCTGTCCAGCGATACCGATCGCGCCGCGCATTACGAAGCCGAAGCGTTGATTTACCGACTTGCCCGCGAATACAAACACGAAGAAGTCATTGCCGCCATCGGCGACATGGAAAAACGTTGGCCGCTTTCCTTCGAGATGGAAATGCAACGCCTCTACGCGTTCGGCAACCTCCAGAAATACGCGCCCGCCCTCGAACGCGCCAACGAACTCGCGGTGAAATATCCCAAGGCCACCGACCTCATGCTCATCCGCGCCGACTTTTTGATGCAGCTCGGTCACAAAGACGAAGCCATCGTGCTGTGGGATCAAGTGCTCCGCGAAAATCCCGGCACGCCTGCCGCCACCGTCGCGCAAAACCGCCTCGACGAAGTTCACCGCGCCGACGCGCAAGCCGCGCTCGAAGCCGCCAACGCCACGGCGGCTGCCGCTGCTGCCGCTGCCGCCGCGCCACCACCCAAGCAGTCGGACGAAGAAATCATTTTCGCCCTCGCCAGCAAGCAGCGTTACAAAGAAGTCGTGGACGCGATTGATATTCTCCAATCCAAGCGCGGAACCATCGCTTGGGATTTGGAAATGCAACGGCTGTATTCGCTCCAGTCGCTCGGCCAGACTTTCCGTCCGCGCGCCATCGAACTCGGCGCCAAGCTTGCGCAGGAACGCCCCAAGTCCGTCGAAGTCGCCTTGCTCCGCGCCGACTTGCTCATCAGCGAAAACCGCCTCGAAGAATCTTCCGACGTGTTGCGCGAAGTGAAGCAAAACAATCCTGCCACGCCCGCCGAACGCGAAGCGCAACGTCGCCTCGATAATCTCCCCGCCGTCGCCAACCGCGACAAAACGCAGTGGGGCGAACTTTATTCTGCGGGTGATTACAGCGACCGCATCGGCGCGATTGTCGGCAGCGGTTTTGTGCGGCAGGGAACTTATATTCCCGACGCGCGCTTTCTCCAGCCTTACGTCGGGATGCGTTACGCGGTGGACACCAAATCCGGCCAGACCGGCGGCACACAGACGACCATCGTCGCCGACAATTTCATCAGCTTCTACGGCGGCGTCCGCGCGCAGTTGTTTCCGAAACAATATCTCTTCGTCTATGCCGAGGGCGGCATCAACATGGACTACCTCAAGCGCCGCAATCACGGCCAGTGGATGTGGGATTATCAGTTCGGCATCTACGGTTTCAAATCGTGGGGGCCGGGCGTGGTGTTCAAAGATTTGCCGGACATGGAAAAATCCATGGACGAAAGCGTCCGTTGCCCGTTCCGCGACCCGCAGTGGCGCGGTGACTGGTTTGCGGATGTCGGCGCGGATTTTTCCTACTACGGTCGCTACGAAAAATGGCTCGGCTACGGTCAGGCGCACGAAGGTTTGCGCCTCGTGCAGTTCGGCAAAAACGTCGCGGTGGACGGCTATGTTTTCCAAGGCACGGCGTGGGACGTGAAGGGCGATTACTTCGACAACCTGTTCGAGGTCGGCCCCGGTGCGCGCATCATTTGGGAGCCGAAACGCCGCTGGCAAATCGTGCTCAAGACTGAATGGGTGCAAGGCATCTACTTCGGTCGCGACGATCTGCACACGCGTGGCAGTGCGGCCGGCAGCTACAACGACTGGCGCGTCAGCCTGTCCGTAGGAGGGAGCTGGTAATGGACAAGATTCATCACATTTTTCTCATTCTCGGCTACGTGGCTGGGATTGGCTTTTTGGTCAACGGGCTCGACGATTTAATCTTCGATTCGCAGTTTCTGTTTTACCTTTGGCGGCAGCGCAAAGTCCCGCACGTCACGCTGAAAGATTTGCAGCTCGCGCCCGAGCAGTGGATTGCGCTCTACGTCCCCGCGTGGATGGAAGGCGGCGTCGTCAACAAAATGGCCGACTACGCCGCGCGCGTGGTGCTCTACGAAAAATACGACATCTTCATCGGCGTTTATCCCAACGACCCGGAGACGATTGCCTGCGTGGACGAAATCTGCGCTCAGAATCCACGCATCCACAAGGTCATGGTTCCGCACGGCGGGCCGACTTCCAAAGCGGATTGCCTCAACTGGATTCACAAAGCCGCGCGCTTGAACGAAATCCCCGGCGTCCGCGAATACGCCGTCGCCGCGCTGCACGATTCCGAAGACGTGCTGCACCCGCTCACGCTCAAAGTCTACAACTACTACGTTCCCCGGATGTATGACATGGGTCAGATGCCCGTGTTCGCGCTCGAGATGCCCGTGCTGAAATATTGGGTCAGCAACACCTACATTGACGACTTCGCCGAATTGCACACGAAGGATATGTTCATCCGCCAAAGTATTGGCGGCGTCGTTCCCTCGGCGGGCGTCGGCACGGCCTTCTCGCGCCATTTGCTCGAACAACTTGGCGCGGAAAACGGCGGCGACTCCTTCCGCGTCGGCAACATCACCGAAGATTACGAAGTCGGTATTCGCGCCAAACGCGCGGGCTTCCGCGTCGGCGTCATCAGCTTTCCCGTTGAACGTATCGTGCGCCGTCCGCAGGCCGATGGCTCCATGGGCGAACCGGAAACCATCACCGAAATCGTGGCCGTCCGCGAAAATTTCCCCACCGAATTCAGCGTCGCCGTGCGCCAGCGCTCGCGGTGGATTCTGGGCATCTCGTTCCAGACTTGGGAACAGACCGGTTGGTCCGGCACGTGGGCCGTGCGCTACACGTTGTTGCGCGACCGCCGCGCGCCGCTCACGCACTTCATCAACATGCTCGGTTATCTCGTGTTCGTTTTCGCGCTCGGACGCTGGGTGTTCCAGTTCACGCCGTGGGCCGAGTCTATCTACATCCCGCCGCTGTTGGTGGCCGGTTCGTTGCTCTGGAAAATCGCCATCCTCGACACCGCGTTGCTCATCTACCGCATGGTGCAGAAATTCATCAGCGTCGCCGCGATTTACAACGTCAAGCAAGCGGCGTTCTCCGTGCCGCGTTTGCTCGTCGGCAACTTCATCAACTTCTTCGCCACCTGGCGCGCGGTGCGGATGTATGCCGCCAATCGTTTCTTCGGCACGCCCATCGTCTGGCTGAAAACCATGCACGTTTTCCCCGGCACGGCGGAACTCCAAGAATACGAACGCAGCATCGAAGATTTGCTCGTGGCCGAAGGCCTCGTCACGCGCCAGCAAATCGTCACCGCGCTCGAACATCAGAAGAACGCCTCCGTCCCGCTCGCGCTCCTGCGCCTCGGCCTCATCGAAGAACACCAGTTCACCGATGTCTGGGCGAAACATTCGCACTTGCCGGTGATGGCCGTTGCGCCGTCAGAAGTTTCGCGCAACCTCTTCAAAGAATATTCCGAGAAGCGTTCGCTCGAAAACGAAGCTGTCCCCATCGGCGAACAGAACGGCGAATATTTCCTCGCCTTTCGCGAACCGCCCGCGCCCGGCCAGACCGAAAAACTCCGCGCGAATTTTGGCGGCAAGAAACTCAACCCCGTCCTCATGCGCCCATCCAATTTGCGCTTTGTCCGTGACCGCCTTTACCCGCGCCTCGTGCTCCCGCCGTCGCGCCTCGACGCCGCACTCGGTCATTTCCAAATGGCCGCGAAAGCCGAAGCCCCCGCGTTCCTCGACCTGCTCGTCAGCCAACACGCTACGCGCCGCAGCCTGCCGGACGTCCTTGTGGACCGCGGCCAACTTGACGAAACCACCGCGCGCCGGTTGTGGTCCGACGCCCTCGGTTGTGGCAGTTGGGACAGCAAGGAAATTTCGCTGGATCGTGACGGCTACCGCAAATTCGGCGCGGGTTTCTGGTGGCTCCACCGGATGTTGCCCGCCACCGGCGGACGCATTGTCACCGCCACGCCGCCACACCAGCAGACCGTCAGTTGGATCACCGGCAAGCTCGGCGGCAAGCCTGCGTTCCTCGCTGAGTTGCCCGACAAACTGGAACTCGCCGCGCGCGTTTCCGGCGTGGGCATTGATCCCGACCAAGCCCTCGTGGACCGCCTCGTCGCCGACGGCGCGCTGAAAAAAGCTGCCGCGCCCGACGTGAAGGAACTGCGCCAGTTGATCACCGACCCGATTCCGAAATGGCTCGCGCTGCAAAAAATCGTCACCGACGAACAGTTGCACCAAGCCTTCATCGGCGTTTCCGGCCTGCCCGCCGCCGACGCGTGGAACAAGGACGACGTGCGCCGCCTGCTGCCGATTCTTCCGCCCGGCTTCGCGCTCGAAAACGATTGCTACCCGCTCGCGGAAAACAACGGCGCGATTCGCATCGGCCTCGCGCAATTACCCCTCGCGTCTGCGCTCGCGGAACTTTACGACCGCCTTGGCGGCTACCCAATCTGCTTCCAAGCTCTCACCTTCGCCGATGCCGCCAAACTCCGCGAACTCGCCGCTCGCGCCTGACCATGACCCTCGACGCCGCCGTCAAACTCGTCAACCAATGCGCCGAGCGCATGAACTCCGTCTATCACGACGTGGTGTTCGACGAGTGGGCCATCGTCAATTTCATGGAACGCAGTGGCCGCATCCTTTCCTACGTCGGCCCGCGCCGGGACGCGTTTCAGAAAAATCTCCTC
>JBJOPC010000030.1:0-22714 GCA_046050965.1 Verrucomicrobiota bacterium
CTGCCGGAGCGCGGCTCTGTGAGCCGCAGCATATCCAAACTCAAAGTTGCTCCTCAAACTTACGCCAATGTTTGCTGGCTGGCGAAATTGCTGCGGGTCACAGACCCGCGCTCCAACTCACGTCGGTTGCCAGTCGAGGACTTTGAGCTGCACGGTCTGGCGGCCGTTGAAATCGTTCACACTGGGCGCAAACGCGAGGTCGAACGTGCCGACGGGCAAACTCTCTTTGCCCGCGTTCCACCAGACGGCTTCGTGCGTGGTGATACCGTCGGTGATCCAGAGTTTGACGTGCTGTTTCTCCACGCCCATGCGCGTGAGCGGGCGGGCGTGAGTGACGCCACGCGCGCAGAATTGCACACCGGGATTCGCCTGACCATGCGGTTTGAGGCGTTCGAGTTCGGCGAGCGAACCAAGCGTGAGTTCGGCCAACTCCACTTGCGCGTCAAGGCGCAAGGGCGGTTGCAAATCTTCACGTTTGAGACTGCGCTTGGCGATTTCGTTGAGGCGCGTGCGGAAAGCTTCAAGTTTGTCCGGATGAATCGTCACACCCGCCGCCATCGCGTGACCGCCGTGGCGCACGAGCAGGTCGTCGCACTCGCGCAGCGCGGCGGCCAAATCAAAACCCGCGATGCTGCGACCAGAACCTCGCCAGTTGTCGCCGCCCTCGCCGCCGATGATGAACGTGGGACGATAAAACTGCGACAACACCCGCGACGCGACGATGCCGACGACGCCGATATGCCAGAGCATCTGCCCTTCGACGATGACGAAGTCGGTGTCGGGATTGAACCGCGCGCGCACGGCACCGATGACTTGGTCGGCGATGCCGCGTTCGATCTTCTGGCGCTCGCGGTTGTGGGCGTCGAGGTTCTGCGCGAGCGGCGTGGCTTCGGACTCATCGTGAGCAAGGAGGAGTTGCAGGGATTCTTCGGCGTTCTCCAACCGACCGGAAGCGTTCAGACGCGGGGCGAGTTGGAAGCCGATGTCGGCGACGCCAAGCTTCTCCGGCGACTGTGCGATGGCTTTGAGCGCGATGAGACCGGGGCGCGTGGTGGAACTCAACTTCTCCAAGCCGACGGAAACAAAAATGCGGTTCTCGCCGATGAGCGGAACGACGTCGGCGACCGTGCCGAGCGCAACAAGATCGAGCAGTGGTTTCAAATCGAAGTCCGCCGCACCGGGTAGATTGATTTCGCGCGCGCGTTTGATGAGCGCGTGAGCGAGCTTGAACGCGAGGCCGACGGAACAAAGCTCTTGGAAGTTTTGAGTAGTAAGTTTTGAGTGTTGAGTTAGCTGCGGATTGACGAGCGCGACGGCGGCGGGCGGTGGATTGGAAACTTGATGGTGGTCGAGGACGAGCACATCCACGCCACGCTCGCGCAGCCACGCAATCGTCTCGGTGGCAGTGCTGCCGCAGTCCACGGCGAGCAGCAACTTGACGGGAAATTTTTTCAGGCAATTCTCCACACCGTCGCGACTCAAGCCGTAGCCTTCGTCCATGCGATGCGGTAAATAAAACTCCGCGCGCCAGCCCAGCCCGCGCAAAACCTCGACGAGCAGCGCAGTGGAACTCACGCCGTCCACGTCGTAATCGCCAAAGATGACGAGCGGCTCGTCGTTTTCGCGGGCTTCGAGCAGGCGCGCGACGGCGGCGTCCATGTTCGGCAGGAGGAACGGGTCGGCGAGATTTTTAAGGCGCGGGGTGAGGAAGTTTTCGATGGCAGGCGGTTTGCTGAAGCCGCGATTGAGCAGGCACTGGGCGAGGAGCGAGGAGAGTTTGAGCTGGGCGGCGAGCGTTTCCGCGAGGAGCGGTTGCGGCGGGGCGAGCGTCCAACGGAATTTCATCGGCGGGATTTAACCACGGATGGACACGGATGGACACGGATAAAAACTGGGACGAAAACTCGCCCGCAGTGATTTCACCGGCGCGTTTTTCTCTGTTCCCGCTTCGTGGCGGTGATGGAGAGCAGCATGGAGGTGGCGATGATCATGCCGACAACAAGTAGCGAGACGTTGGTGGGAATCTCGACTTGAAACCAGTGGTGCGCGCCTTCGCCGTGCGGGGTGAGGAGCATTTTCGCACCAATGAAAACCAGCACGACGGACAGCCCGACTTTGAGGTAGCGGAAATAATCTATCGCGCCCGCCAGCACGAAGTAGAGCGAGCGCAGGCCGAGGATGGCGAAAACATTCGAGGTGAAAACGATGAAGGGCTTTTGCGTGACGGCGAAAATCGCGGGGATGGAGTCGAGCGCGAACACGAGGTCGGTGGTCTCGACGACGAGCAGCACGAGGGCGAGCGGCGTGAGCAGGCGGCGGGCGTGGACGCGCACGAGGAATTTTTCGCCGTGCAGCTCGTCGGTGACGGGGAAAAATTTCCGCGCGAAGCGGACGACGGGGTTTTTCTCCGGCTCGACGCCGTCGTCGTCGGTGAACAGCATTTTGATACCGGTGAACACGAGGAACGCGCCGAACAAATAAAGCGTCCACTGGAACCGCGTGATGAGCGCCGCGCCGATCACGATGAGCGCGCCGCGCATGAGCAGCGCGCCGAGAATGCCCCAGAACAGCACCCGATGTTGATACGCCGCCGGGATTTTGAAAAAAGTGAAGATAAGCGCGATGACGAAGACGTTGTCCATCGAGAGCGAGAGTTCGATGATATAGCCGGTGACGAACTCCACGGATTCTTGCTGCGCCCAGCCGCGAATAAACAGCGGCGCAAGCACGAGGCCGAACAGGAACGAGAGCACGACCCAGACGACGGACCATGCGAGGGCTTCCTTGAATTTGACAACGTGCGCGCTGCGATGGAACACGCCGAGATCGAGCGCGAGGAAGAACAGCACACACAGGACGAAACTGCCCCAGTGCCACGGGGTGATTTGAATGGCGGCGAGGAGTGGGTGCATCAGGAAAATTGGGTTCGATTAGTCATGAACTCGATTTAATGCGGTGCGCTTTCCCTCTCCCCAGCCCTCTCTCAGCGGGAGAGGGCTGGGGAGAGGGAGAACGGCTCGCACACCTATTCGTTTCCATTTTCTCGCCGGAAACAGCGGAGTTGTTTTACGACCGCGCGTCCACGTTCGCGGCTTGCACGCTCACGGTCGAACCGATGGCGGGGCGTTGGCCTTTGTGCCAACGGTAGACGAGGAATGCCGCGATGAAGATAGACGAGTAGGTTCCGGTGATGATGCCGACGAGGAAGGTGAACGCGAAGTCGTTGATGACGCCGCCGCCGAAAATGTAGAGCGATGCCGTGGCGAGGAACACCGTGCCGCTGGTGATAATCGTCCGGCTCAAGGTTTGGTTGAGCGCTTTATTCAGCACTTCGCGGAACGTGCCGCGCACACCGAGTTTCAAATCTTCGCGGATGCGATCGAAAATCACGATGGTGTCGTTGATGGAGAAACCGATGATGGTCAACACCGCCGCAACCATCGTGGCGTTGAATTCGCGCCCGGCCAAGCAGTAGCAGCCAATGGTCATCAGCACGTCATGAATCACCGCGACCACCGCGCCGATGGCGAACGAGAATTCGTAGCGGAACGCGACGTAGACCAAGATGCCCAGCAGCGAGAGCAACGAGGCGACGATGGCGGCGCGCATGATTTCATCACCGACGACCGCGCCGACTTTGACGAGGTCCACGCGGTTAAATTGCGCGTCGGGGAAATTCTTCGTGAGCGCGCTGGTGACTTGGTCGGCGGAGTTGAAAGCGGTGGTGACGTTCAAACTTTCTTTGCCGCTGGAAATGTCTTTTTGATACGCGAGCGAGGCTTCGCCGAGTTTCAGGTCGGCGATGACGGCGCGGAGTTTTTCTTCCGGCACTTGATGGGTGAACTGGTAGGTCTGCTGGTCGCCGCCTGCAAATTCCACGCCGAACATTTTGTGGCCGCGCACACCGACGCCGTAGCCAAGGCCAACGGCGATAATAATCCATGACGCCACGAACGCGGGGAACGCGTATTTCATGAAGTCCAATTTCATGTCGGGCAGGAAGTGGAACATTTTCAGCGACGTGATGATGTTGCGTTCGATCAAGAAGTCGAAAATCAAGCGCGTGACGACAAGCGCGGTGAACAAGCTGGCCGCGACACCGATGGTGAGCGTGACGCCGAAGCCCTTGACCATGCCCGTGCCCATGAAAATCAAAATCACGGACGAGATGAGCGTGGTGACGTGGGAATCGAAAATAGTGCCGAACGCGCGGTCGTAACCGGCGGCGAGCGCGCCACGCAGCGATTTGCCGAGCGCGAGTTCTTCGCGGATGCGCTCGAAGATGAGGACGTTAGCGTCCACCGCCATGCCGACGGTGAGCACGATGCCCGCGATGCCCGGCAGCGTGAGCGTGGTGCCGACGCTGCACATGACGCCGATGAGAATGATCACGTTGAGGATGAGCGCGACGTTGGCGACGAGACCGGCGAGCATATAATAAATGAGCATGAACGCGGCAACCGCGATGATGCCGCCGATGGCCGCCTTGATGCCGCTGGCGATGGAGTCAGCCCCGAGCTTCGGCGAAATTTCGCGCGAGCTGATGATTTTCACCGGAACTTCCAGCGGGTTTTCGAGGACGTTGGCGAGCGACTGCGCTTCTTCGGCGGTGAAACTGCCGCTGATGCGCGCGCTGCCGGTCATAATGGGTTCGTTGATGTTCGGCGCGGAATAAAGTTCGCCGGAAAGCATAATCGCGAGTTGGTTGTGGACGTTCTCGGTCGTGACTTGACCAAACAACTCCGCACCAGCCGTGTTGAAGGTGAGCGAGATTTCCCACGCGCCGCTCATGGGATCGCGTTGCGCGACAGCATAGCGAACGTATTTGCCATCCAAACCATGCTCGGCCTTTTTGCGGACGAGGTAACCGGCGATTTCCGTGCCGCCGTTCTGGGCGCGATGCGGATGGCGTTTGAATTCGTAACCAGGTTCGCTCATGCCTTGCGCGACATAGGCGTCGCTCTGCGGATGCACGACGCGGAACTCAAGATACGCGGCCTGCTCGATTTGAGATCTGGCTTTTTCTTTATAGGCCTCGGACAAACCGGGCAACTGGATGTTGATACGATCTTCGCCCTGCGGTTGGATAATCGGTTCGGCCACGCCAAACTTGTCCACGCGCTTGCGCAGAACTTCAATGGCCTGTGCCAGCGCGCGCTGGTTTTTCACTTCGGCGGCAATCTGCGGCGCGTTCGTGCCGAGTTTGTTGGTGTTGTTCACGGCGGAGAAGTCCACGCCGACGACGTATTCCGTGCCGCCTTGCAAATCGAGGCCGAGCTTGATTTTGCCTGCGCCTTCGCGCTGGAGACGGTTGAGAATATAGCGCGTGGGATCGGCGTTGGTGCGCGCCTGCTGCTCGAAGAACGGGAACAGCGGGGCGATGTCGTTCGTGCCGATGGCTTCGAGGACGTTGTCGAATTCACGCGCGTCATTCGCCTTTTGCAGTTCATCCATCCGCTTGATCACGCCATCAAGCAAAGCGACTTGTTCCGGCTTGTCGCTCGCGCGCACGGCACGGCTGCGGAACATGGTGGGCAAATCCGTGCCGGTCGTCGGCGTGAATTGTAAATACGACCACGCAACGACGGCGATGATAAGGACGAGTCTCCAGGTGTTTCTGCTCATGTGAAAAATGGTTTAGGCTTTGGCGGGTTCGCCTTCGCGCGGGGCGACGGCGGTGATGGCGGATTTAATCAATTCAAATTTGGAATCTTCGGAACGGAGGACGACGGAATTATCGCGCAGGCTCACGACCACGCCCATGATGCCGGAGCTCGTCGTGACTTTGTCGCCGACCTTGAGGGCTTCGAGCTGGCGAGCTTGCTCTTTGGCGCGCTGTTGTTGCGGGCGCATGAAGACGAAATAAAACCCACCCAGGACGATGGCGTAAAAGCCCACCATTTTAATAATGGCATTGGTATCCATCTGCGCGCCGGGCGCAGCCGCCTGTGCAAAGAGTAGTTGACCGTGGTTCAAAAGATTCATTTTCAGTAAAACGTGAGCGGCAAACGATACGGACGAACTCCCATTTGGCAAGACTTTGGTTGTGGGGAATTGGGTGCAGGTTGAAAGTTGATCGTGGCAGGTTTTGGCGAGCGGAAGCCGCGGGTGGGGCGAGAGTCCAACTTGCAACCTTCAACCTGCAACTTGCAACCGATTGAACTTCACTGCGTCCGCATACCGCACACCTTGGCCGCCAAAAATATCCAGCGCCGAGCCGATGGTCAGTCCCACGCGCCCGCGCCCCAGTTCCGCGACGGTGGCCAAGTCCGCGAGCGAACTCGCGCCGCCCGCGTAAGTCGTGGGGATGGGCGTATCGCGGCCAAGCAACGCGACGAGTTCGCGGTCAATGCCCCGGCACAAACCCTCCACATCCACCGCGTGCACGAGAAATTCCGCGCAAGATTTCGCAAGCGTCTGCAAAACTTCGGCGGAGATTTTTAGCGTCGTGAATTTCTGCCAGCGGTCAGTGACGACGAAGTAGTCGAAGGTCGAGGGTCGAGAGTCGAGCGATTGCAGCCCGTCCGCCCGCTGGCCTTCGACCCTCGACTCTCGACTCTCGACTTTTTTGCGACAACTCAAGTCGAGCACGAGTTTTTCTTTGCCGATAATTTTCACCAGTTCTGCGAGCCGCGCTTCGTCCAGTTGGCCGTCGCGGAAAACCCAGCTCGTGACGATGACGTGCGAGGCCCCGGCGTCCAGCCACGCGCGGGCGTTGCTGGCGTTCACGCCACCACCGAGTTGGAGTCCGCCGGGATACGCAGCAAGCGCGGCACGGGCGGCGGCCTCGTTACCCGCACCGAGTTGGATGACGTGGCCGCCGGTGAGTTGGTCGCGGCGATAAAGTTCCGCGAACCACACAGCGGGTTTTTCCGAAACAAAATTCGTGCGAACCGTCGCCGCATCGTCGCTCAACGTGCCGCCGACAATCTGGACGACCTTGCCGTCGCGCAGGTCTATGCAGGGCCGAAACATGGGCGGCAGGCTAAAGTTGGCGCGCGAAAGTTCAAAGTGAAATTCACTTCGCCGTCCGCACGAGCGCGAGACCGCGCAGCAAATCCACCGCGCGCGCCAGCACCGGATCGCGCAGCGCGTGGACGGATGCGGCGGCAGGCGCGGCTTCGGCGGCAGCCAATTCTTCTTCCGGCTCCGCCGCCCCTTCGCGCCGCGCGCGCACGAGATCGGCTTCGGTCACGCGCGGCGAGGTATGGTTCGTCGTGGTGCTAGACAAATTGGTCTTCGGCAATTCTGCGTAGGCGTCGGCGAGAAAAAGTTTTTCGTCCGCCGCCAAAACGTTCACCACGATGTCCGGCTCCACGCCCGCTGCCAGTGCCGTGGCGTTGGTCGTGATTTGCAAACGCCGTCCATCACGCAGCGTAAACGTGCGCCACGCCGCCACATCGCCCGCCGTGTGCGCGCCCAGCAGCAACGCCCGGCGCACACGCAACTCCACCGCGAGCGTGACCGCCGCACCGCGCGTGGCGGCGTTCACCAGCACGGCGCGCGGAGTTAAGCCGGAAATTTCTGCGGCGCGTTGGGCGGCAGCAGCGTCTTCGCCATCGGCAAAACGCAAGTCCACCACCACACCGAGGATGCGGTTGGACGCAGCAAGATTTTTCTCCGCTGCCGCGAGCGCAGCGTCTAGCCCAGCCGCAACGCGCCCAACGCGCAGCACGGCAAAATTCTTTTCCACCATATTGTAACTGGCGACAAGCGGCGCAGAATTGGTGGTCGCCGCCGTAGGTGCAGGCTCCCAACGGACTTGGTTCGTGAACGCCGCCAGCAAACCCACACTGGCCGCGCGGTCAAAATCGGCGTCGGACACGCCCGGCAAGTTGGCGCGGAGCAACGCACGCAACTCCGCAAAATCCACCGGCGCGTCCGTCGCCCGCGCCACCCACGGCGTGAACGCAAGCCACAGCCAGAAAAGCCAGCGTCGAAAATTCATGCGCGAAAAACTGCGCGACGACCCCGCGAATGTAAAGCGGTGAAGCCGCTGGTCGGCGTCCTAATCGGGTTTAATAATCCTAAACTTAATCAGTGAATTTGCGGATTAAGATTACGAGGAAGATTAAGTTTAGGACATTGCGAACCGCCGAGCTCCACTCACCAAATTCCCCGCGAGCCGGGCATTGCCAAAAAATTTCCCCCTGCTACGCTTCGCCCCTAGTTTTTTATGAAGCACGCCATTCGACTTGCCCTCCTTCTGACGCTTGCGCCGCTCGCCCTGCGCGCGCAGGAAGCGCCCGACGACCGTTACATCGCCATTTACGATTTGATCCAGACCGCCGACACCGCGCTGGAGCAGAACAACTCCGCCGACGCCCGCGCTAAATATACCGAAGCGCAAACGTCATTGAAAAAGTTCGCCGTGGATTTCCCCAACTGGAACACCAAGATCGTCAACTTCCGCCTCAACTACCTCGACACCAAACTCGGCACCACCACCGCCCGCGTCGAGTCCGCCAAACCCACCGCGAAAAATTCCAACGAACTCCAAGCCGTGGATTCCGACCGCGAGTTAGCCGACTTGCAAAACAAACTTCGCACCGCGCAAACCGAACGCGCCGCGCTCGAAAAGAAACTTGCCAACACGCCCACCGCCCAAGCCCTCACCGACGCCCAGACGCAAGTGCGCCAGTTGGCCGACGAAAATAAATCCCTCAAAGCCGCTGCGGGCAAAACCGCGCCCGGCTCCCATTCCGTGGACGCCTCCACGCTTGACCGCATCACCCAAGACCTCGCTGGCGCGAAAGCCAAACTCGAAGAGCAAAACAAAGCCATCGCTGTCCTCACCTCCGAAAAAGAGTTACTCCAAAAACGCGTCGAAGCCGTCAGCACCGACGACGGCAAAGGCAGCGCCACCGCCGCGCAGTTGACCACGCTGCAAGCGCAGCTCAACAAAGTCATTGCCGAAAAAACCGTGCTCGCCGACCAGTTGAAAACCGTGCAAGCCACCACCGTGGACGCCGCCAAATTCGCCCGCACCGAAGCTGCCGTAAAAGAATTGCAGCGCGAAAACAATCTGCTCCGCGCCAGCGTCGAGAAGGGTCAGTCCGGCGCGCTCCAGTTCACCAACACCACCGCCATCAGCGAACTCCAGCGTTCCCTCGCCGACCTCACCGCCAAGCTCGACACCCAGACCGCGCTCGTCGCCAAACTCAACGGCGAAAAGTCCGAATTGCAAAAGCAGATGGACGTGCTCGCCGCCGCCGGTTCCAGCAACCGCGAACTCGTCACAACCAAAAAGAATCTCACCGCGCTCAAACGCAAGTTCGATATTCAAACCGAAGCCGCCGTCATCCTCATCTCCGAAGCCAATCTGAAAATGGCCAAGCTCAGCCGTTCCAACGCCACGCTCACCACGCAAAACAGCACGTTGAAAAAGCAATTGAGCAGCCTCGCCTCCACCACCAAGTTCGTCGTCGAAGGTTTGAAATCCGAAAACGAAAACCTCCGCACCGCCGCCAAGTCCGCCAAGCCCGCCGCCGCCTTGGCCGCCAACGACGCCAGTTCCGACTTCAACAAGCTCGAGGAACAACTCGCCATGCTCCGCGCCAAAGTCACCGTGCTGGAAGCCCAGCCCGTTGCCTACTCCGCCGAGGAACTTGCCCTGTTCCGCAAGCCCGAGACCGCCAGCCTCGCGAAAATTCCCGCCGATAAAGCCGACAAAAAACTTCCCGCGTCCGCCAATGATTTGATCGCCGAAGCCCAACGTGCTTTCGCCAAACAAGACTTTGAACTCGCCCGCACCAAATACCTCGACGTGCTCAAACTCGATGACAAAAGCGTCTACACCCTCGGTAACCTCGCCACTATCGAACTCGAAATGGACAAGCTCGACGACGCCGAGAAGCATTTGCAAACCGCCCTCGCGCTCAAACCGAAAGACGCCTTCTGCCTCGGCGCGCTCGGCAACCTCCGTTTCCGCCAAGGCAAATACGACGCTGCGCTCGACGCCTTGAGCAGTGCCGCCCAAATCAATCCCAACGACGCGGAGATTCAGAACTTCCTCGGCGTCACCTTGAGCCAAAAAGGCCAGCGTGCCGCCGCCGAAGCCGCCTTGCGCAAAGCCATCCAACTTGATCCCCAATACGGCTCCGCGCACAACAATCTGGCCGTGATTTACCTCACGCAAACACCGCCGCAGATCGAACTCGCTCGTTGGCATTATCAAAAAGCTCTCGCCGCCGGCCAGCCCCGCAACGCCGAGTTGGAAAAGATGATGGACGACGCTGGCAAGACACCCGAACCGAAGCCCTGATTCGTGTGATTTCGTTTCTGCGATTTCTCGGCGTGGCGAACGCCGCCATTTGGCTCGGTGCGGCGGTGTTCGTCACCTGCCTGGCTGGCCCGGCGTTTTTTTCCGCCGAAATGCTCGCTGTCTTTGGCGGGCAACGCTACTACGCAGGCGCGGCAGCGGAAGTTTTCATCAGCCGCTATTTTTTCCTGCACGAAATCTGCGCCGCGTTCGCCCTGCTGCATTTGCTCGCAGAGCGATTTTACCTTGGCCGCAATCTCACCCGCACCACGCTCGCGCTCTGGTTTCTGCTCGTCGCCCTCACGCTCGGCGGCGGGTTGATCGCGCAACCGAAAATGCGCGCGCTGCACCGCGAAATGTATTTCGGCACGCCCGCCGCGCAGGCGACCGCCAAGAAATCTTTCGGCGCATGGCACGGCGCGGCGCAAGTCACCAACCTGCTGGTGACCGTCTCGCTGCTCGGCTATTTCTGGCGCGTCACGCACCCGCGCCGCACCTGGGACGCCTCGGAAATTTGAGCAGGAAAAACTGTTTGACGCTCCCCGGCAGCTTACCTACCGTTCGGTAGGTTTTTTACCGAATCGCAACCAAGGAAAATTATTTATGCCCACCCCCCCCGATCAACTCCTCGCTGACCTCAACTGGCGCTACGCCACCAAAGCGTTCGACGCCACCAAGAAAATTCCCACCACCACTTGGAACGCGCTCGCCGAAGCCCTCGCGCTCACCCCCACCAGCTAAGGGTTGCAGCCCTACAAATTCCTCGTCGTGCAGGACGCCGCCAAACGCGCAGCGTTGCTGCCGCACTCGTGGGGGCAAAAGCAAGTCGTGGATTGCTCGCATTTCATCGTATTCCTCGCGCGCACGGACATGAAAGAAGCCGACGTGGACAAGTTGATTCACAGCATCAGCACCGTGCGCGGTGTGGCGGCAGACTCACTGAAATTTTACCGGGACATGATGCTTGGCGACATCGTCAACGGCCCGCGCGGCAAGGCTGCCCACGAATGGGCCGCGCGCCAGAGCTACATCGCCCTCGGCAATTTCATGACCTGCTGCGCCGCGCTCGCCGTGGACGCCTGCCCGATGGAAGGCATCAGCCCGGCGGACTACGACAAAATTCTCGGTCTCGAAAACAGTGGTTACAAAACTGTCGTCGCCTGCGCCGCCGGTTACCGCGCGACGGGCGATAAATACGCCACGCTCGCCAAGGTTCGCTACGCCACCAGCGAACTCGTGCAGACCGTCTGACGCGCGCTCGTCACCATGGCCAGCCCGCACCGTTTCTACCTGCCCGTCGCTGACACGGACGCCGCCACGCTCCGGCTCACCGCGCGCGAGGCGCACCACGCGCTCGACGTGTTGCGGCTTGGTCGTGGCGACGCGGTGACGGTGCTGGACGGCGTAGGAAATATTTTTACCTGCGAAATTTCTTCGACGAGCCGCGCCGCCGTGGAACTCGCCGTAAAGGAAAAACAGTTCACCCCTGCCCTGTCCGGCGCGGTGACGCTGCTCACGGCAATTCCCAAAGGCAAAATCGAAACCATCATCGAGAAAGCCACCGAACTCGGCGTCACGCGCGTCGTGCCGCTGCTCACCGAACGCACCGTCGTGAAAATTGACGCCGCGAGTGCCGCCGACAAAGTCGAGAAGTGGCGGCAAGTCGCCATTGAAGCCATCAAGCAATGCGGCTCGCCGTGGCTGCCGCAAATCGAATCACCGCTCACGCCCGCGCAGTTCCTCGCGTGCGGCGAGCCATTTGATTTACCGCTCGTCGCCAGCCTGCAGCCCGACAGCACCGACGCGCGCGTGGCGTTCCAGAATTTCGCCGCCACGCATCGCCGCCCGCCGCAATCCGTCTGCCTGTGGATTGGTCCCGAAGGCGATTTTTCCCCCGCCGAATACGCCCTGCTCCACGCGGCGGGCATTGCGCCCATCACGCTCGGCGCGCTCGTGCTGCGTGCCGACACCGCCGCCATCGCCGGCCTCGCCGTGCTGCGTCACGAGTTGCGTGGTTAATTTCCACCTCACGCAAAGGCGCAAAGACGCGAAGGGTTTTTTGAATCAACGTCTGGCGTTCCTAGTTCCCTTTGCGCCTTGGCGCCTTTGCGTGAGCCAAACCGGGAAATTGAGTTGAACCGCCAACAGGATTCGGCATCTTCACGCCACTCGTTTCTGAAAAACTTTTACCGATGAATCTCCAAGAACTAGGCCAACACACCGCCGTTGAATTCCAAAAAATCTACGGTCGCGCGCCGCGCTGGATTGCCGCCGCGCCCGGTCGCGTCAATCTCATCGGCGAACACACGGACTACAACGACGGCTTTGTTTTTCCCATGGCCATCGAGCGTTACACCGTCATCTGCGCCGACCGCGCGACGGATGGTTCGGGCAAAATCCAGTTCCGCTCCACCACCGACGCGCGGCCCGTGACGATTGACACCGCGCAGCCCATCACCCCGCTCGCGCGCGGCGTGTGGGCAAATTACCCGGCGGGCGTCATCGCTGGTTGCGTGGCGCGTGGGCAGAATCCCGGCGGCCTCGATACGCTCGTCCACTCCAACGTCCCGCTCGGCGGCGGCCTGAGCAGCAGCGCCGCGCTCGAAGTCGCCACTGCCACGCTCGTCGAAGCGGTCACGGGCAAGAAAATGGATGGCGTCGCCAAGGCTTTGCTCTGCCAGAAAGCCGAACACGATTTCGCCGGGATGCCCTGCGGCATCATGGATCAATTTATTTCTGCGCTCGGTCAGGAAAAACACGTTCTCCTCCTCGACTGCCGCTCGCGCGAATTTCAACTCGTGCCGATGACCGACGACTCCGTGCAAGTGCTCATCATCAACACCAACGTGAAGCACGAACTCTCCGGCAGTGAATTCCCCACACGCCGCAAGCAATCCGAGACCGCCGCCCGACTGCTCGGTGTGCCTTCTTTGCGCGACGTCTCCGCTGCGCTGTTGGAAACCTATAAAACCAAACTCGACGACATGAGTTTCCGCCGCGCCCGCCACGTCATCGGCGAGATTGAGCGCACCCAACTCGCCGCCGCCGCCATGCGCGCCAGCGACTGGACGCAGTTCGGCGAGTTGATGTATGCCAGCCACGAATCGCTGCGCGCCGATTACGAAGTGAGCTGCCCGGAACTCGACACCATCGTCGCCATCGCGCACGAGCTTGGCGTGAACGGCGGCGTGTATGGTTGCCGCATGACCGGCGGCGGCTTCGGCGGCTGCTGCGTCGCGCTCGTGAAAACTTCCGCTGCCAAAACCGTGGCCGAAAAAATCTCTGCTGAATACCAACGCCGCACGCACATCGCGCCGTCGCTCTTCACCTCCCGCCCCGGCGCCGGTGCGACGATAGTAAAATAGGAAATTAGTCCGCGTTGTTTTCACACAGGAACCGAAACAATCATTGCGCCGCCGCCGCGCTTGCGCCTAACCTTTTCGCATGGCTCCAGCCGTCCTGAATCGTCCTGACAGTCACATTGCCAAGGCGGGCGAACTCTACGCGCAGGCTTATCGCGGAATGTTGCTCGCGCGTTTGCTCGACGACAAATTCGCCGCGCTCTATCGCGCGGGGAAAATCCACGGCGGCGTTTTTCTCGGACGCGGGCAGGAGGCGTTGAGCGTTTCGCTCGGACTTTCTCTGCGGCAAGGCGATGTGTTCGCACCGCTCATCCGCGATTTGGCCGGACGTCTCGCGTTCGGTGAACCCATTCTTGACGCCGTCCGCACCTACATGGGCTCGCCGCTCGGTCCGATGCGCGGGCGCGACGGCAACGTGCATCGCGGGCGTCCGCGCGAAGGTTTGCTGCCGATGATTTCGCATCTCGGCGCGATGATTTCAGTGGTCAACGGCGCGTTGATGGCGCGCAAGTTTAAGAAAATTTCCGACACCGTCGGCGCAGCGTGTCTCGGCGATGGCGCGACCAGCACGGGCGCATTTCACGAGGCACTCAATCAGGCAGCGGTGGAAAAACTTCCGCTCGTGCTGGTTGTCGCCGACAACCAGTTTGCTTACTCCACGCCCACGTCGCGGCAGTTCGCGTGCGACTCGCTCGTGGACAAGGCGGTGGGCTATGGCGTGGCTGGTCACTCGGTGGATGCCACGGATTTGAGCGCGTGTCTCGAAATCGTGGGCAAAGCTGTTGCTGACGCGCGCAGCGGTCACGGCCCGCAACTCATCGTCGCCAAGTTGCTGCGCTTGTGCGGCCACGGCGAGCATGACGACAGCAGTTACATTCCGCCGACGTTGAAAAATTCTTTGCAAGGCCGCGATTGCTTGAAAGTCGCCGAGGAGTTTTTGCTGAAACAAAACTGGGCGGACAAACCCGCGCTCGATAATTGGCGCAGCGACGCGACGAACGAAATCGAAGCCGCCGTATCACAAGTCCAGCGCGAACCCGCGCCCGATCCGTTCGCTGAAGAATGGCGTGCACTCGCGACCGCACATTTAACCGAAGGCCAAGAAGCATGAGTGCGAGTGCCTTTTGCCTTGTTCTCAATTGCCCATGATTACCTACCTCGAAGCCATCCGCGAAGCGCAGGCCAAGGCCTTGGCCGACGACCCGCGCGTGTTCATCTACGGGCAGGACGTGGGCGCGTTTGGCGGCGCGTTCAAGGCGACGAAAAATCTTGCGAAGGAATTTCCCGGTCGCGTGCTCGACGCGCCCATCAGCGAAGACGCGATGGTTGGTTCAGCGGTCGGCGCAGCGATTGAAGGCATGAGGCCGATTATCGAAATGCAGTTCGCGGATTTTTCCACAGTCGGTTTCAACCAAGTCGTGAACCAGGCCGCGACGCTGTTCTGGCGCACGCAAGTGCCGTGTCCCATCGTGGTGCGCTTACCGTGCGGCGGCACGTCGGGCAGCGGACCGTTTCATTCGCAAACGATGGAAAGCATCTACGCGCATTATCCCGGCGTGGTCGTGATGACGCCTGCGACGGTCGAGGACGCTTACTCGATGCTGCTCGAAGCGGTGGCGATTAATGACCCGGTAATTTTCTGCGAGCACAAATTTCTTTATTACCATCTCAAGGCGGAAAAATTGCCGAGCGAAGCGTTGCCCGTCGGCAAAGCCCGCATCGCCCGCGCCGGACGCGACCTGACCATCGTGACTTACAGCGCGATGGTGCACGAATCCATCGCGGCGGCGGAAGAATTGAAACCCGAAGGTTACGAAATTGAAGTCGTTGACCTCCGCACCGTGAAACCGCTCGACACGGACACCGTGATGGCGAGCGTGGCGCGCACGGGGCGATTGCTGTGCGTGGGCGAATCGTTTCCGTGGGGCGGCGTGACGGCGGAAGTCATCGCGCGCGTGGCGAGCGAAGGCTTCGGCCTGCTCGACGCGCCGCCGCAGCGGCTCAACGCCAAAGACACGCCCGTGCCGTATCACCCGAACCTCTGGGCGGCGCATCGCCCCACGGCGCGCTCCATCGCCGCGTCCGCCCGTAAACTTTTGCGAAGCTAAAATTTTATGCCGCAAGTCCCCATCATCATGCCGCAGCTCGGCGAGTCCATCGCCGAGGCGACCATCGTCAACCTGCTCGTCAACGTCGGCGACGCCGTCGAGGCCGACCAGGACATCCTCGAAGTCGAGACCAACAAGGCCACGATGAACGTCACCGCGCCATGTCGCGGGCGCATCAGCAAATGGTCGGTGCAGGTTGGCGAAAGTTATCTGGTCGGCGCGTCGCTCGGCGAAATCGAGGCGACCAAAGAAGACGCGGCGAAAACCGGTTTCGACACCGCGACCATCACGACCGTGGCTGCTGAAACTTCCGCCGAAGAAATCAAGCCCGCGTCCACCGGCGCGCGCAAACAAGTCGAGCCAACCGTGCGCGGTTTGCCTGTGCCAGCCAATGCCGCCGGCGCGAGCTACATTTCGCCGCGCATGAAAGCGCGCATGAACGAGCTGGGTTTGCACGCAGCGGATTTGGCAGGCATCGCCGGCAGCGGCGCGGCGGGACGCGTGACGGTGCAGGACTTTGAAAAATTTATCGCGAGTCTAGAGAAACAAAAACTCACGCCAGCGTCATCCATGCGCGTGGCGGTGGCCGACGCCATGCGCCGCAGTTGGACGCGCCCCATCGCGATGGTTGCGCTGCCGGTGAACATTGACGCGCTGCTCGCGCACCGCAAGACGAGCAATCCCAAACCCGGCCCCGCGCTCTACGCGTTGCGCGCGCTCGCCATCGCGCTGGCCGAACACAGCGCGCCCGCCGGTCGCCTCGTGGGAAATAAAATTGTCCATCCGTCCGCCATTGACGTGGGTTTTGCCGTGGAAGCCGAAGACGGCGTGCTCGTGCCAGTCGTGCGTAACGCAGACAAAACCAATTTGCAACAACTCGTCGTGCGCTACAACGAGCTCGTGGAACTAGCGCGCCAACGCAAGTTGCCCGCCGACGCCACGGGCGGTTCGATTGCCACCGTGACGAACTTCGGCACGTTCGGACTCACGTTCGCCACACCGATTCCGCTGCCGGAGCAAACGCTCGTGCTGGGCTTCGGCGTCGGTCGCAAAGTGCCGCACTGGGACGATGCGCAACAAAAATTCGTGCCCGTAACCGAGGCAAACTTGACGTTGAGTTTCGACCATCGTGTGTTGGACGGCGGCGCAGCGGGCCGGTTGTTGGCGCGAATCGCGGAGTTGATGTCGCAGCCGGGGAAACTTTAAGCGCATGAAGCTCGCGTTTGATTTCTTCGCGCATTGCTAGCACACCGGACTCTGCGCGCGCGGCTAGCGGTGGAACTCACGTTGTGAATTTATGAAAACCAAACTATTAATCGCCGCCGTTTTGATTTTCGTGATTTCAGTGGCTGGCCTCGGTGCTTACAAACTTCTCCACGCAAAACCGTCCGACTCGCCTCAATACCGGCTAAAGTGGCTGCGGAAAAACACCATTGATGCCTATCGGCGGATTGGCCACCACAACTTAGCTTGGGATCGCCCGGCAGAGCGTGCGCTGGAATTGTCAGCTTTATCCCGCGCCACGAATGCGCCATTTGCCGGGCCGATTGACCAACTTGTGGCGGATAGTTGTGCCGAGGCTCTTCGTGCAGGCTGCGACGACCCGTTGATTTTGTATTTTGCCGCACGATGCCCTGCGGTCGCCCGAACCGTGTGGGAACGTGCCGAGGATTATGCCAAGGCGGCGGATGCGTTGACCGCCAGCGAGTATCCGCCCTTCCGAAAATTCTACGCCCGACTACGAGCGTCCGCGCAGTTCGCGTTCGCGAGCAACCACAAGGTTTCCAATGACCCCAAGTATGACCAATACTTGGACTACTCGCTCTACCTGGGTGGAGTGCTCGCCGACCCGGGCATCCCGCCGTGCGAGGTCTACTGGGCAGCCAGCGAAGCGTTGGAACCCTACAAGTGGCAGAGTGCTGACTACGAGAACATTTATCTGAATGTTGAAAAATATCTGGCGAGTCATCCGAACAACTACGAATCGTTGCTAATCGTGGGTGATGTCTGCACCGCTCGGGCCTGGCACGCGCGCGGCACCGGTCGGATCAACACCGTGAGCGAAGAGGCGCACGAGAAATTTCAGAAGCTACTTGCCCAAGCCACCGCCGCCTACGAACGCAGTTGGCAAAGCAACTCCGGGGAACAGTTAAAAGAGACGATTGCGGTGAACGCCCTGAATGCCGAACTCGGCCAGAATTTGGGGCGCGAGCATTACGAAATATGGTTCCAGCGCGCCATGAAGGTGAACCCCGCTTGCTATCAAGCGTGCAGTTCCAAACTCTATTATCTCGAACCCAAATGGTATGGCTCCGCCGACGAAATGCTTGCGTTCGGTCGGGAATGTTTGCGCAACCCAAACTGGAAGGGCAATGTGCCGCTAATAATCTTGGACGCCCACGAAAGCCTCTCGCGCCAATTGGGCACGGAGGAGAAGACCGCTTATTGGCATTCACGCCCAGTTTGGGAAGACGTGGAAGCAGCGTTTGAAGCCTTCTTTAAAGTAAATCCTACTTGGACCGGCTATCGGCACAACCAAGCCAAATACGCGTATCAATGCGGCCGGTGGGAAGTTTTCCTCGGGCTAGTTCCCGAACTGGACGTAAATGGCAGTGGTATCAACTACGAATATTTCGGCGGCGAAGAAGCTTTCAAACAAATGGTCGCCACGGCTAAATCCCACGCCAAATCAAAGAGCGCGGAACTGCTGCATTGATTAACCCGCCTCCCCTGCCCGGCAAGAGCGAGATAGCATCCGCCGCGCAGATGATGCCAATGTCGGGCCGCGCGGCCTGCTGAAGCATTTGCCCTAAATCATTCTTCGCGGCAGTGGTGGTTAGAGTCTGCATCGGATTTTTGTTAAACCTTGCAAGCAGCTTTGTAAAAAATCGTCTACGGAATGACCTCGTTGCGCGCTTGCAGATGCGTGGCTTGTTCTTCGCGGCGCGCGTCGAGTTGCTTCTTTCCGGCGGCGTCAATCACGTTTAGCAAATCGTCTGCTTCGAGCAGGCGCGGCGCACTGACGTAATCCGCGCCGTCGGCGTAGAGCGCGGGGATGTCCGTGAGTTTTTCTGCGTGGACGATGATTTGCGCGCGCGGGTTCAGCTCGCGCAGCATCCGCAGTAGTTTGTGGTTGCTCAAACCTTTCAGCACGATGTCCGGCAAAGTGCAGACGAGAATTTCCGCGTGCGGCACACCCGCGTGTTCCAGCACGTTGCGCTGGCTGATGTCGCCGTAAATCACGCGCACCCCGCGCCGACGGAGTTGCTCGTTCACCTGCGGGTTAAAGTCAATGACCTGCGTTTCCGCGAGCCACTCGGGTTTGCTCTGCGTGATTTCTTCCAGCAATGAACTGGCCGTCCACCAGAAACCGAGGAAGCAAATGCGCGGCGGTTTCTCGATGAAGATCGTTTCGGAAACCGACTCGGCAAGGTCGGGATAACCGAACTTGTTCATCCACGGCTTTGCGCGCGCGAGCAATTGGTCGTTCGCAAAAATTGCGTAGGTCGAGCCGACCGCGAGGAACGCGAACGCGAACGCCGCCACGCTCATGGATTTGGCCGAGACATCGCCCGCCTCGTGGCCGAGCGCGAGCAGCACCAGCGAGAGTTCGCTCATCTGGCAGAGATTCACGGCGGGCAAAAAACTCATGCGCTGTCCCATGCCCATGCGATGCAGCGGCGTGAACACTTTCACCAGTCGGCTCACGACGAGAAACAAACTGAACAGTAACATCCACAGCAGCAGATTCCACGTCGGCAACGGAATCGCCATGCCGAGGCCGACGAAAAACAGCGTCACAAAAAAGTCCCGCAAGCTCGTGACTTTCGCGATGACGTCGAGCGTGTAGGGAAACGTGCTGACCATCACGCCCGCGATGAGCGCGCCCATTTCGCGCGAAAGTCCGAGCGCACCCGCAAAGCCCGCCAGCGCAAAACACCACGCCAGCGCACCGACCAACACGAGTTCCGGCTGGCGCGACGCGAAATTAAAAACCGGCGGCAACACCCAACGCGCGATGACATACGCCACGGCCACGAGCACGACCACTTTGACCAGCGCGAACAGCAGCACGCTGACGACGATATTTTTCAAGTTCGGTTGCAGCGCGAGGAATAGAATCGTCGCGATGTCTTGCAGCACGAGCACGCCGAGCGTGATGCGGCCGGCGAGTGTTTCCAGTTCGTGTTTGTCATGGAGAATTTTGACGATGATGACCGTGCTGCTCATCGCCGCGGCGACACCGAGATACAGCGCTTCAATCCACGTTCCGCCAAGCCCGACGGCTTTGAAGAAAAGCCAACCCATGAACACGCAACCGAGAATCTGCACGGTGGCGGTGAGCGTAATAATTTTCCCCGCGCTCGCCATTTTCTTCAAATCAATCTCCAGCCCGATCATGAAGAGCAGCAAAATCAAACCGATGCTGGAGATGGTTTGAATGGTTTCCGCGTCCGTGACCCACTTGAAACCGTGCGGTCCGATGGCGAAACCCGCGAGCAGATACGCGAGCAGCAGCGGTTGCCGCGCGACCTGGCTCGCCACCGCGACGACCCACGCCGCGATGATGCAGACGGCAATATCTATGACGAGGCTGTGTTCCACGCGCGCGGAAGCTAGACGGACAGCGTGGTGGAATAAATCACGAAATACTCAAACCGCTTCTCGACTAGTCAATCAACCGCTTGGTCAGCCCGCCATACGCATCAATGCGGCGGTCGCGGAGGAAGGGCCAGTGGGTGCGCGTGGTGTCCACTTTGGCAAGGTCAACGGGCACGAGGAGGGTTTCTTCCTTGTTCGCGCTGGCTTTGGACAGGATTTCGCCGGACGTGCCGGCGACGAAACTTTGTCCCCAGAATTCCAAACCGTCGCCACCCACGCCCGCAAGGTTCTCATGGCCGATGCGGTTGATGGACGCAACGTAACACCCATTCGCGACGGCGTGACTGCGTTGGATGAGTTCCCACGCGCCGTGCTGACGGACACCGTATTCCTTTTTCTCGCTGGGATGCCAGCCGATGGCCGTCGGGTAGAAAAGAATCTCCGCGCCTTGCATCGCGGTGAGGCGCGCGGCTTCGGGATACCATTGATCCCAGCAGATGAGCACGCCGAGTTTGCCGAACTTGGTCTGCCACGCTTTGAAACCAAGGTCGCCAGGCGTGAAATAAAATTTCTCGTAGAACAACGGGTCGTCGGGGATGTGCATCTTGCGATACACGCCGAGGAACGAACCGTCGGCGTCAATCACGGCGGCGGTGTTGTGGTAAAGGCCGGACGCGCGCTTCTCGAACAGCGAGGCGATGATGACGGACTTGTGCTTGCGCGCGACTTTCTGGAAGGCGTCGGTGGTCGGGCCGGGAATTTTTTCAGCGAGCTTGAAGTAATCGTGATTCTCGCTCTGGCAAAAATATTGCGAGCGGAAAAGCTCCTGCGTGCAGATGATGTTCGCGCCGGACTTGGCAGCGCGTTCGACGGCGGCCAAAGTTTTTTTGAGATTCGCAGCGGGATTAGCGGAGCAACTGGTTTGCACCAAGCCGAGCGTGACGGTGCTGGAGGAAGTTTTGCGCTTCATGGGAAATTAGTGGGCAGCGACGGCAGGGCGTTCGGTGATTTGAGTGCCGCCGCGCGCGATGGCTTCGGCATTGGGAATGTGCTGGCCAAAGAGTTCGCGGATGAATTTGCCGAGCGTCTCGTTGGTCGGGCCGTAACCGGCGTGGTAGATGTAATATTCCAGCGCGGTCATAAACTCGTCAGCGGTGGCGTAGCGCTTATTGAGGTCGCGCGTGAGACACTTCTGCAAAATGTCGTTGAGCGCGTCGTCCACGCGGTTGTCGAGCGTGCGAAAATCCGGGATGGGCATCTTGATGATGCGCTGGCGAGATTCTTCGGGCGTGTCCGCTTTGAAAATATTTCGTCCCAGCAACAGGTGCGCGAGCACGACGCCCGTGGAAAAAACATCCGAGCGTTTGTCGGTAATTTGGAAATCCGACTGCTCCGGGCTCATGTAATCCGCCTTGCCCGCGACCACTTCGCCTTCGTGGTCGGACAAAAACCCGCGCGCCTTGGCGATGCCGAAGTCCGTCAGCTTCACGTCGCCCTCGAACGCAATCATGATGTTCTTCAAGCTCACATCGCGATGCACGATGCCGAGCGGCTTGCCGTCCTTGTCCGTCTTGCTGTGCGCGTAGGCAAGCCCGCGCGCGACGCGACTGGTCACGAACACCGCGAGTTCGCGCGGCAACTGGCGTTTGCGGTCGTGCAGTTGATTGGTGAACTGCTCCAAGTTCACGCCGCGAATCAGCTCCATGCTGATGAAATACATCCCCTTCACCTCGCCCAGATGGTAGGTCTGCACGATGTTCGTGTGGATCAAGTCCGCTACGAGTTTCGCTTCGCCAATAAAATTTTCGATAAACTCCGTGTTGCTCGCGTAGTTCTGGCGGACGACTTTGATGGCGACGCGCTTGATGAAGTTGCGCGCGCCGTGTTGTTCCGCCTCGTAGACGATACCCATGCCGCCCTCAAAAATTTTGCGGACGATGTCGTAACGGAAATCGCAATCAATCGTAAATAATCCCACGCAGCCATGTAGGGAATCGGCCAGTTGAAGTCAAGCTTGCGCTCGGCGACGACGCACGTTTCGCCCTTTCATACCAGCGAAAAAAATGATTTTTTCCCTTGCACGAAACTATATCGCTGCTTTAACTACGCCCAAGTCTAGTGACTTTTTGAAGCACCAAACAAACAAACAACAACCAAAACACACCAAAAATACTATGGCCAAAGCACTCTCCAAATCCCAGGTCGCTGGCGCGATCGCTGACAAAGCTGGCATCTCCAAGAAGCAAGCTACCGAAATTCTCGCCATCATCGCCGACCTCGCCTACAAGAACGCGAAGAATACCTTCACTTTCCCCGGCCTCGGCAAATTGGTTCTCGTGAACCGTGCCGCCCGCGTGGGTCGCAACCCCGCCACTGGCGCG
>JBJOPC010000031.1:0-5209 GCA_046050965.1 Verrucomicrobiota bacterium
ACGTTGGTGACGTTCATTTCCGGCAAGCCCCAGATGAGTCCGGCGCGGCGTCCGGCAGCGGCAGTGGCGGTGATGTTGCTGAAGGTGATGTCGCGATAGATCGGCGTGCGTCCGGCGACGGGCGCGGCGGGATATTTCGCGGCGATTTCCGGCGTGAGGTTGTTCAGGTTGCGATACTCGCGGTTGGTCGCCATGTAAGCGGCGTAAATTAAAATCGGCACGCTCACGTTGGTCATGCGCAGGTTCAGGTAGTTCAAGTTGTGCAGATAACCGCCACGTCCACGATCAGACTTGATGCGGATGCCGGCTTCGGTGTTGTTGAAGGTGCAATTGACCACAGTAAAATTGGAGATGCCGCCGGACGTGGGGCTGCCGATGGAGACGCCGTGGCCGTAGCCGTAAGTGCAGTTGGTGATGAGCACGTCGGATGTGCCGCCGCCGCAAGTGAAGTCGTCGTCGCCCACGCTCACGTCGCAATCTTGGATGAGAATATTTTTACCGCTCACGTCGCAGGCATCGGTGTTGTGGCCGGGATAGACGGGGTCGGTCGAAGGGTTGGCGCGGATGGTCACGCCGCGCACAGTGACGTTTTGCGCGTGCATGGCGATATGAAACATCGGCGAGTTGGAGAGTGTGATGTGGTCAATCAGAACGCGGTCGCAACCGGAGAAGGTAATCATGCACGGACGTTTGACGCTCAGGTCTTTGGCATACGGCCACCACGGGATGCCTTGTCCATCAATCAACCCCGCGCCGCTCACCGCCACATCGTGCAGGCCGGAACCATTGATGAAATTCTCGGCCTTGCTCGCGACGCGGGGATATTTGCCGAACGGCAACATCCGCAAGACCGCGCCCTTTTCCAGATGCAGGTTAATCTGGCTGTCCATTTTGAGCGGCCCGCTCAAAAAGGTTCCCGCCGGAATGACCACCATGCCGCCGCCCGCCACGCTCGCGGCATTGATGGCGGATTGAATCGCGGTTGTGTTCGTCGCCACGCCATCGCCGATGGCGGCGTAGTTGGTGACGTTGAAAACATTGGTTGGGATCACCGGCAACGCGGGACTGACGGCGGCTTGGGCGTTGACGAGCAAACCGAGCGACAAAGCGGCGACGAGTGGTTTCAGGAAATTCTGCATGAAAGACATATTGTGGTGTTCGGACGCGTAACGCCGTCACAAAGTTTCACTTTCACCGCCGCGCGCGAAAAATCATCTAGCGGAAACATCGGCAAAAGGTTTATCTGCTTGGCGAATTCCATGCCTCAAGAAAATCAACTCAGCAAAACTACGACCCCGCCAATTTGTCAGCGTGGCTTTCACGTCGTCGTGGTTGTGACTGCGCTTCTGCTCGCGGGGCTGACGGCGGGTTGTTCTTCGGCGACGAAAACAAAACCGGCCACACAGTTTTTTCTCGGCGCAGATGTCTCGGCGCTCGCTGCGCCCGCGCGCGCGGGACGGACGAACCGGGTTTATCAGGAGTTCAGCACGACGAACGAGGAGTGGCGCATCTTGATGAACCACGGCTGGACGATGTTCCGGTTGCGCGTGTTCGTATCACCGACGCGGGAAGCGCCGGACAATTCGCTGGCGAACACGCTGCCGCTCGCGCAGCGCATCAAAGCGGCGGGCGGCAAATTTGCGTTGTGTCTGCATCTCTCGGACACTTGGGCCGACCCGCAGCATCAGGAAATTCCCGTGGCGTGGCGCGGGTTGGAGATTGACGGACTGGAACGCGCCGTGGAAGCACACTGTCACGAAGTCGTCGCGCAACTGAAGGCCGCGGGGGCGATGCCGGACTGGGTGCAGGTGAGAAATGAAATCACGCTCGGCACGCTTTGGCCGTTGGCACGCGTGAAAATTCCCAGCCGCGCCGAAGCCGACCAACCGGAGTCCACCAACGCCATCGCGCAGTGGGAAAATCTCACGCGCATTCTCAAGGCGGGTATTCGCGGCGTGAAGTCCGCCGCAGGCGATACGCCGCCACGCATCGCGCTGCACATCGACAAGGGCGCGAACTGGCGCGTGACGAAATGGTTCTTCGACCATGTGAACGCCGCGCACATCGAATACGACCTCATCGCCGAAAGTTTTTATCCGGAATGGAATCACGGCACGCTGGAACAAGTTTGGGAGAACCTGACCAACTGCGCCGCGCGCTACCCGGACAAGGATTTTGCCGTCGTGGAAACTGGCTATGGGCGTTCGCACACGCAGACCAATACCTGCATGGTGTGGCCGGAAACTCCGGAAGGTCGGTTGCAATTCATGGCGGACATCGTGAACACGGTGAAGCGGTCACCGCGCGGCGTGGCCGTGATGTATTGGGCGCCGGAACGCGAGGCGTGGAACCGCGACGGCAGCCCCGGCCCGGTGGTCTCGGTGTTGGATTCTTTGAACACGCTCACCAATCGTCCCGCGAGCCGCGTCCCGACGGCGGTCAGCCCGTAATTCGCAGCCTACTCGACAGGCTAATGCTGTCCTTTTTATGAATTTTTAGGTTTTTGAGGGTTTTCAGCCGTTTTCGGCTATCCGGGAGCGCTTCCCGGGCGTCCGGGAGGAGTTCCCGGCGAGTCGGCTACGGTTCCCGGCGAGCGGGGAGGCGTTCCCGGTCGGCCAGCTAGACTTCCCGGCGCGCCATCCAAGGTTCCCGGCGGTCAGGGCGCACTTCCTGGACTGCCGTCTGCGCCTCCCGGCGGTGCGGCCAACGTTCCCGGCGAGCCGCCTGAACTTCCCGGCGGGCGGGGAAAGGCTCCAAAGCCTCCACAGTCGGCAAGCGTAACCACAATTATATCCAGCGCGTCGTTGACGGCGACGCGTTCTGTTTTACGCTGCGCGCATCACATGAAAAAATTCCTCACCACGCTCGCGCTCGCGGCGTTCGCCGCCAACCTTTTTGCCGCAAGCGAAACGAATTCGCCCGCGCGCAAGTTCAACGTCCTTTTCATCATCTCCGACGATATGCGCGCGGAGTCGCGGAGCTTCGGCGGCGCAGCCATCACGCCGAACCTTGACCGGCTCGCGACGAACGGCGTGCGCTTTGACCGCGCTTACGCGCAATACCCGCTCTGCTGCCCGTCGCGTTCGTCGCTGCTCACCGGCCACGCGCCCACGCACACGGGCGTGTTGGGCAATCGCACTTGGGTGGGTGATCTGCATCCGGAATTTATTTCGTTGCCGCGTTGGTTCAAAGACCACGGCTACGTCACCGCCCGGTCGGGGAAAATTTTCCACGACGGCATTGACGATACTGACGCGTGGAACGAAGGCGGCGAAGACCGCTGGCTCGCCGGTGCGGGCAGCGAAACGAACTCGTCCAAAAAAGCCCGGCTCGCCACCGAGCGTCACCCCGCGCGTGTGACCGCCATCGGCACAGCGGAAAAAACTGTGACTTCGGAAACGCCCGTCCCCGAAGGCGCGCTCCGCAACGCCGACACGGGCCAAGGCGAGAAGCGTTCGGACAGCTGGATCGTGCTCGCGGGCAACGGCGAGACCGACCACGACTATCGCGTGGCGAACGCGACCATGGCACAGCTCGGAAAATTCCAGCACACGAACTTTTTTCTCGCGTGTGGTTTTGCCAAGCCGCACAGCCCGCCGAGCGCGCCGCAGAGTTGTTACGATTTGTATTCGCTCACGAACATTAACCTGCCCGTGAACTTCGCGCCGCACCCGACCGTGCCGGAAGGTTTTCCAAAATTGTCCATCCGCCCGCGCAACGCCGACCTGTTCATCAACCGCGACGCCACCACGAACGCCGCGAAGGAAATGACGCGCGCCTATCTCGCGTCCTGTTCCTACGCCGACCAAAATCTCGGCCGCGTGCTCGCGGAACTAGACCGCCTGAATCTCCGCACGAACACGATTGTGGTTTTCTGGGGTGACCACGGCTATCAGCTCGGCGAGCGCGGCAAATGGTCCAAGGCGGGTTCGTTGTTCGAGCAAGGTGCGCGCGTGCCGTTCGTGATTTATTTACCGGACGCCAAAGGCAACGGCCACGCCAGCCCGCGCGTCGTCGAAGCGCTCGACCTCTACGCGACGCTGGCGGACTTGTGCGGTTTGCCTGCCCCGAAAAATCTTGAAGGCCGCAGCCTCGCGCCGCTCCTGCAAAACCCGCAAGCCGAGTGGAACCATCCCGCGTTCACTGTGTGGAGCGAGAACGGCGCGACGTTGCGCGGCGTGGGCGTGCGCAACGAACGTTGGCGCTACACGGAATTTGAGGACGGCACGGCGATGTTGTTCGACGAAGTGGCCGATCCGCTGGAGTTGAAAAATGTCGCCGAAGCTCCCGCGAACAAAGTCGTGCGCGCCGAACTTTCCAAGCTGGTGAAAAATTACATCGCTGATTTCAAACCGGCGAAGTGAGCGCGCGGCGGAGAAAACATTTTCCCCACGCCGCCGTTTCCCGCATACTCGCACGACATGAAATCCATGACGGGTTACGGACGCGGCGAGAGCGTCCAAGACGGCTTCAAAATCACGGTCGAACTCGGCTCGGTGAACCGCAAACAGGCCGAGATCGCCGTCACGCTCCCGCGCGAACTCGACACGCTCGAAGGCCAAGTGCGCGACGCCATCAACGCCGAAGTTTCGCGCGGTCGCGTCACGGGTCGCGTCTCGCTCCACGCCGCCGAGGGAAAATCTTCCGCGAAGATGCACCTCAACTCCGCGCTCGCCGCCGCCTACGCCAAGGAGCTCGCCAAGCTCGCCAAACAACTCAAGCTCGCCGGACCGGTCACGCTCGACCAAGTCCTGCGCGCACCGGGAGTTTTTCAGACGGACGAAGATTTGGCGGAGACCGAAGATTTCTGGCCCGCCGTCAGCAAGGCGCTCAAACACGCGCTTGCCGCGCTCGTGAAGATGCGCGAGCGCGAAGGCGCGCACCTCGCCAAAGCTCTCGGCGAACACATCGCCGTCATGCGCGCCGCCGTCGCCCGCGTGACCGCGCAAGCGCCGCAGGTGCAGGAGCGCTATCGCCAAGCGCTCATCGAACGCGTGAAAGCCGCTGGCCTCGAAGCACCCATCGCAACCGACGAGCGGTTGCTCAAGGAGATTGTCTATTTTGCCGACCGCTCGGACATCACCGAGGAATTGACGCGGCTGCAAAGTCATTTCAACCAGTTCAACGACGCGCTGAAAACCAAAGAGCCGGTTGGCCGCACGTTGGATTTTCTCGCACAAGAAATGAACCGCGAAATCAACACCATCGG
>JBJOPC010000032.1:0-3069 GCA_046050965.1 Verrucomicrobiota bacterium
CGGCACGCCGGCGGCTTTCATCTGCGCGATGACATTGCGCGTGTAGCTGTGGATGGTGTTGGTGAGTTCGGGAAATTTCAAATCACGCCACGCGCTCGGCCAGTCCTGATGACCGGGCGAAGTCCAAGTGTCGCCGTAATGGATGTCGAGCAGCAGCCCCATGCTGTGCGCCTTCGCGCGCTGGGCGAGCGCCTTGACGTGCGCGAGGTCGCAGAACGCCTCGGATTTTTTTGCCGCGTAACCGTTCGTCGCGCCGGGATTCACGAAGAGGCGCAGGCGGATGAAATTAATTTTGCGGTCGGCGAGAATGTCGAAGAGGTCGCGCTTCACGCCGTGGTCGAAATACTCCGCGCCGTCGGCCTCGTCCTCCTGCGTCCACGAAACCTCCGCGCCAAGAATGAACGGCCCGGTGCGGGAATTCATGTTGGTGACGGCGTCCGCCGCGTTGGCGAACAACGTCGCGGCGAGCAGGACTGCGACTGCGATTAACTTTTTCATCTTCAAATTCATTTCTTCTGACGGAGCGCGGCTGTGTGCGTAGCACCAGCCGCAGCAACGTGGCTTCACACGGTTGCGCCGCGAGCAAACGGACGCGCTGCGACTGATTCCGCTGCACGGAACCCAGCCGCGCTCCGCTACTTTTTCGCCGCGTCCAGCACCAGCAACACCACGGCCTGACGCGCGAGTTTCAAATTCAGCTTCACCACGCCGTCTTTCACACGCACGGTTTCGGGCGTGCCGAGTTGCGCGAGTTGACCTGCTTGTTCCAGTTGCGCGAGCTGCGCGGCGGTGGGCGATGGCGGCGAACCCATTTTCTTCCATGCCTCGAAACTGTTGCTGTGCTCGGCGTCAATCGCGTAACGCGTTAGCCGCACGTCGCCGCTAGCGACCGGCAGGTTCGTGAGCGACAGCTCCACGTCCGCCGCGAGGCCGGGCAAGTCGTCGTCATGATAATGCCACGCGAGCACGCAGAGTTTCTGGCCGTCGAGACTCGCGAGCGCGGACACGTCGGGCTGCGCACGGACGCCGGATTTTTTCATGTCATCGAGTGACACCGCGCCGTCGCTGGTGACGGCGAGTTGCGCGCCGGACATTTTGGAAAACATCCGAAACACATTCAGCACCGGCAAATCCAGACCGCCGCTGGCGAGTTGGCGGAAGCCCGCGAACAACGGTTCGTTCTCAAACGTGAACGCCCACGTCAACGCCGCGTCGAGGTTCACGCCGTGACGCCGCGCGAGTTCCAGCTTGCGCGGAAAAATCGCGGCGGTGTAGCTCGAATACATTGTGCCGTTGCGATAGCCGTTCTGTTTGCCCTGACACGCGGCGCAGCCTTCGGGATCGGACTCGCCGATGACGATGGGCGTGTGGCGAAGTTCGGGATACGACTTCACGATGGCGAAACCGGAATCAATCGCGCGCAACTGGTTCGCGATGCCCATGCGAACGTGATCGTTGGTGAACGTGGGCGAACCCTTCGCGTGAAACGAAATGAAATCAATCGGCGTTCCGATTTTCCCCGTCGCATAGTTTGTCCCGCGCAAACAGTGTTCGAGAAAGTCGCGCGTCCATTGACCGCCGCTGCCCGCTGCGTCCGGTCCGCCAACCTTCGCTTCGGGCAGCGCGCGGCGCACGGCGTCCACGGCGAAGTCATGCAGCTTGCGAAACTCGGCAGGCGGCGCTTTCCAGTAGCTGCCGTTCGCTTCGTTCCATACTTCCCAATACCAAGTTGCCACTTCGGCTTTGCCGTAGCGCGCGATGCAGTGGTTCACCCATTGGAAAATCAGTTCGCTCCACTTCGCGTAATCTTTCGGCGGATACGCCCAGCCGGTTTCGATGTCGCCGTATTTGTCGCCCGGTTTCCAGTGGTGCTGATACGGCTGCGGATGGATGGACAACGCCTCCGGCATGAAACCAATTTGCGCGTAGGGGCGGACGCCGTTGGTGAGGTAAGTGTCGAATATCTCGTCGAGAATTTTCCAGTTGTAAATCGGTTTGCCGTCGGTGTCTTCGGAATAAACGCCGGTCGAACCCCACTTGAGCGCCGCCGTGCCGTCGCCGGAGCAAAGGAGATTGTGTGTGCGGAAATAAACATTCTTCGGCGCGAGCGCGCCGAGTTCGGCGATGAGTTTGCGGCCATTGGTCATCGTGGCATAGTTCGGTTCGTCCGCGCCGAACATATGCCAGATGGGTTTCAGTTCGCCAAGCGAAGCGGCGGCGTCCACGCGGATGTGAATCGGAAAGTTGGTGGGCGCGGCGGGCGCGGCGTTGGTGTCGTCCGCGCGGGCGAATGCGGTGAACAGCGCGAGCAGAGCGGCAATGGCGAGGAGTTTTTTCATTCTGATTTTCGCAAGGGTTCGACGATGGCTGACATATCCTTGTCCGCGTGGCCGGCGGCGATGGCGCGTTGGAAAACTTCCAGCGCAGCGGTGACGGTGGTGAGTTCGACGGAAGATTTTTTGCCTTCAATCAAAGCGTAGCCCAAATCTTTCGTCATCAGCTTCAGTAAAAAATTAGGCGTGTAATCCGCTGCCGTCATGCGCGGAGCGATGAGTTTCACGAGCGGACTGCCCGGCGCGCCTTCGGTCAAAACCTTCAACGCCTGCTCACGGTTCAAGCCGCTGCGCTCGATTATCACGAGTGCTTCCGCGAGCGCGGCGACTTGCACGCCGCACACAAAATTATTGATGAGCTTGAGCAACGCGCCGCTGCCGACCGCGCCGACGTGCGTCACGGATTTGGCCATAGGTGCGAACACGGGGCGCGCGCGTTCCAGCGCCGCCGCGTTGCCGCCCACGAAGAAGTTCAACTCGCCCGTCGCCGCCGGGCCGCGACTGCCGGTCACGGGCGCATCGAGCAGGGAACAGTTTTGCTTGGCGGCGAGCGACGAAAGTTCGTTGACCCAATCCACCGTGAGCGTGCTGCACTCGATCAAAATTGCCCCCGGTTGCAAGCCCGCGAGCGCGCCGTCCGCGCCGAGCCACAGCGCGCGGGACGCCACGTCATCCGCGACCATGCTCACGACGAACTGCGCGCCGGTGGCGGCGTCGCGCGGCGTGGCCGCGACGG
>JBJOPC010000033.1:0-2838 GCA_046050965.1 Verrucomicrobiota bacterium
GAACGAACTCCACCATCTGTTACAATCAAAAATCACGGCCAACGAAATTGACCTCGCAATACCGGTGGACACCATGGTGGAGATCACCGACCCCGCCCAACCAGGCAAGACACCCGTCAAACCCAACAAGATGCTCAACATCACCATCGGCGTGATCATCGGCCTGGGCATCGGCATCGGTCTCGCCTTCTTCATCGAATACCTCGACACCAGCGTGAAGACGATTGACGACGTGGAGCGCGCGTTGCAATCGCCCGTGCTCGGGGTCATCCCGCAGAACGTCGGCTACCTCATTAACGAAGGTGCCGAAAGTCCGCACGCCGAAGCCTACCGCGTCCTCCGCACCAACCTCCTCTTCTCGCGCAAAGACGAAACGCTCAACACCCTCGCCGTCGTCAGCGCCGGGGCGGGCGAAGGCAAATCCACCACCATCTTCAACCTCGCCACCACGTTCGCCCAGAACGGCCAGCGCGTCATCATTGTGGACTCCGACTTGCGCCGCCCATCGCTGCACAAAATCCTTCGCGTCGCCAACAACATTGGCCTCACGAATTATCTCCTCAAACAAAACACGCTCGAAGAAGTCATCCAGACCACACCCGTGCCCACACTCGACTTCATGGCCAGCGGCAAATTGCCGAGCAGTTCCATGGGCATCTTGAGCTCCTCCGCCATGCGCGATTTGATCCGCGACCTCAAGACGCGTTACGATTTCGTGTTCTTTGATTCGCCCCCCATCATGGGCGTGAGCGACGCCTCCATTCTCGCCAGCGAAATGGACATGATTATCCAAGTCATCCAATACCGCCGCTACCCGCAGCCCATGAACATCCGCGCCAAACAGCTCATCGAAAAAGTCGGCGGCAACCTCATGGGAATTGTGCTCAACAACATCAACATGGCGCAGGACGAGAGCTACTACTACTACAGTGGCTACTACCACGAATACTATTCCAAGAACGAAGACGACGAAGCCACCGACAAAAAAACCGCTGCAAAAAAAGCCTAAACCGTCGGCTCGACATTTCGCGGAAAAAATGTTTCGCTCTCCGCCCGTTGGAGTGCCATGAAAACTATGAGACCGATTGCCAAACACTTTTTGCCCGTCCTGTTCGTCACTTTGCTCGCCGTCCTCACCGGCTGCGAAACTTTGAGTGACGGTCCCGCGCCCAATTCGCCCCAAGCCCACGCCGGTGGTTTTTCCGACACCCTGCAAGTCGGCGATTCCGTCACCGTGATTTTCTCCGACCTCTCCACGCCGCTGCAACCCTTTGAAGAGCGCGTCAAAACCGACGGCTCCATCACGCTGTTGCAAAACCAAAAATTTCAAGCGGCGGGAAAAAATCGCGGCGACCTCGAAGTCGAAATCCGCAACCGCTACGTCCCCGACTACTACAAAAACCTCACCGTCACCATCAAGCCCCTCGAACGTTTCTTCTACGTCAGCGGCGAAGTCAACACCCGCAGCCGCCAGCCCTACTTGAGCGACATCACCGTCACCAAAGCCATTGCCTCCGCCGGCGGCTTCACCGACTACGCCAATAAAAAGAAAGTCCGCCTCACCCGCGCCAACGGCAAAACCGTCACCATCAACTGCGTCAAAGCCCTGGAAAATGCCGCCCTCGACCTCCCCGTTTATCCCGGCGATTCCATCACCGTCCCCCGTTCCCTGTAATGGTCGAACTCAAAATTATTTCCGGCGGCCAACTGGCGGGCGACTCCCAAGTCGTCCGCCATTTTCCCTACCGCCTCGGCCGCGCGCCCGCCAACGACCTGCGCCTCGAAGCCCCCGGCATCTGGGATCAACACCTCCGCCTCGACTTCGATCCCACCCAAGGCTTCATCGCCACCGCCCTCGGCGACGCCCTCGCCACCGTCAACGGTTGGCCCATCCAAGCCGTCATCCTCCGCAACGGCGACACCCTCGATCTCGGCTCCATCAAACTCCAATTCTGGCTCGCCGCCGCCAATCAATCCCCATTGCTCGGCAGCAAACTTTTCATCTGGCTCGCCCTCGCCGCCGTCACCGCCGCCCAACTCGCCCTGCTGCTCTGGCTGCTTTGAAAATAGCCGATAGCCAAAGTCGAACTGGTGAGCTGTCGAAGGGGCCACGCCCGCCCGCTGGCTTGACTATTCAACGAGTGAAAACTACTCTCTGCCCCCGGTTGGTGGTCGTAGATCAATGGTAGATCCCCAGATTGTGATTCTGGTTGTTGCGGGTTCGAGTCCCGTCGGCCACCCCACTTTTCGTCCGAATTGGTAGCCAGCGTAGCTCAGCGGTAGAGCAGAGGACTCATAAGCCTTTGGTCGGAGGTTCGATTCCTCCCGCTGGCACCACCTTTCAAAAACCATCCCACAGCGGTTCAGCGCAATTTCGTTTTTGCCCACGCCCGCGCCGCGTCCGCTGTCGTGAGTTCGTCCGCCAGTTGCAACTCGCGCAACTCCGTCAACAACGCACCCAAAGTCGGGCCGGGCTTCGCGCCGAGCGCAATCAGGTCTGTGCCCGTGAGCAACGGTGGGCGGATGGCTGGTTGCTTCGCGAGTTCGTCCGCCTTGGTGACGAGGAAATTAAAAATGTCCAACTGCGCGTGGCAGCCGAGGCAGTCGAGGCGATGCAATTGCAACTCCAGCGGAAACGTCTCGCGCAGGAGCAGCCGCCGTAACGTGGACTTCCGCATCTGCGGCGCGTCTTTGAACTGCATATGAAACTTCACGCACGTCGCGACTTCCTCGATGAACTGATTGGGAAACCGCAGGTGCGTGAGAATTTCTTGAGCCATCACCGCGCCGATTTTTTCATGTTCGTAAAAATGGATTTTGCTCGTCGCCTCATCGCGG
>JBJOPC010000034.1:0-10079 GCA_046050965.1 Verrucomicrobiota bacterium
GGGCGTTGACCCGCAATACGACATCAAAGGCGTCAACGACATGGCCAAAGTTTTTGAGGAGAATTGATTCTCACTTCCTGCCGCTGTCTTCGACGTTCAGCGTTGAGGGTTCAAAGTTCCCCACTCGCGCCGCCCGCTCCCTTGACTCACCGTGTTTTGAACTTATGATGCCTGCCGCTGTCGAAACGCTCCATGTTACCTGATTTTTCATCGCCCGCCGCACTCAAAGAATTTCGCCCCGCTGGCCGTGGTTTCTGGCGCGACGTGCCGGACGCGGACTGGAACGACTGGCATTGGCAGCTCAAGCACCGCATCGCCACGCCGGAGCAGTTGGAAAAATTCCTGCCCACGCTCACGCCGGAGGAAAGCGCGGGTGCAAAACTCGCCAACAAAAAAACTCGCGCTCGGCATCACGCCGTATTTTTTCAATCTCATTGACCCCGCGAATGAAAATTGCCCCATCCGCCGCCAAGTCGTTCCGCGCATCGAAGAAACGCTCACTGCGAAATGGGAAATGAGCGACCCGTGCGGCGAAGATTCGCACTCGCCAGTCGCGGGGCTGGTGCATCGCTACCCCGACCGAGTGCTATTTCTCGTAACCGACCGCTGCGCGAGCTACTGCCGTTACTGCACTCGCTCGCGCTTGGTGAGTAACGCGAGCGGCTACGATTTTCATCCCGAATTTGAAAAACAAATCGCCTACATCGCCGCGCACCCGGAAATCCGCGACGTGCTCTTGAGCGGCGGCGATCCCTTGCTTTTCAGCGACGACAAGCTGGAGCATTTGCTCGCGCGGCTGCGGGCGATTCCGCACATTGAATTCCTCCGCATCGGCACGCGCATCCCGATTTTTCTGCCGCAACGCATCACGTCGGAGTTGTGCGCGATGCTGAAAAAATTTCATCCGTTGTTCATCAGCGTTCACTCCAACCATCCGCGCGAACTCACGACCGAAGTGCGCGACGCTCTCTCGCGCCTCGCCGACGCGGGCATTCCGCTGGGCAATCAAAGCGTGTTGCTCAAGCACGTCAACGACGACACGGTGGTGATGAAAGCGCATTGCCAGAAACTTTTGATGTGCCGCGTGAAGCCGTATTACCTCTACCAGACCGACCTCATCGCTGGCTCCGCGCACTTGCGGACAAGCGTAAAACGCGGGCTGGAAATCATGGAGCAACTGCGCGGGCACACCACCGGCTACGCCGTGCCGCAATACGTTATTGATGCGCCCGGCGGCGGCGGCAAAGTGCCAGTGAACCCCGAATACGTCCTGCAACACAACGCTGGTCGCGTGCTCGTCCGCAATTACGAAGGCAAAATTTTCGAGTATCCCGAAGCCGCCGACGGCACGCCGCTCACTGCGCCGCCGACGGAAATTTCCGAACCGCAACTCGCGTGAATTTCACAGCGAGTGCAATGAAGTCACCTTGATTTCTTTCAGCCGGAACATTGGTTTGCCCGGCAGTTCGCTCGTGATGAATTCTTCCGCGCCCAACTTGATCGCCGCTGCGAGATGCAGCGCGTCCACCGCCGCCAACCCATGACGCTCGGCAAGTTTTTGCGCGGCGTCGGCCAGTTCTCGCGTCAGGGGCAGCTCTTTCTCCGCGCTGTCAAAAATATGGCGGTAAAATTCCAACTCCACTTTGCGTCGCTCGAACACGGCCTTGGGCAATAGCTCCAGTCGCACGACCTGTGACATCACGAACCGCCGTTGCTCATCCGCCAGCACCGTCATCGCGCGCTCGTGAAGTTCGCCACGTCGCCACGCCGCCAGCAACACCCCGCTATCGAGATACGTGATTACTGAACGCCCCCGCGCCGCGCGCGTAATTCCGCCGCTAGCCCGGCGGCATCCAGCGGTTCGCCGCGTTCCGCCGCGCCTTTGGCGAGCAGCGCGTGCAAACGGCGGCCCTGCGCGTTTTCCGGCTGCCACTCCGCCGCGCGATGGCGCGAAAGTTTTTCTTCCAACGCTGAAATGATGAAGCGGCTGCGCCCGCCATGCGCGCCGGGAATGGCGTGGAAAACTTTTAACGGCAGCTTCACGCTCACGATTTTGGTAGCAGTCATACCGTGAGTAATACTTTGACCGCCCGCCTTGTCAAGTCGACGAATTCACTGACCGAACAAATCCAATTCCGCCGCTGGCTTCACCGGCGCGGGTGCGGGCGCGGCGGCGCGTTCCACTTTCCAATCCGCGCCGAAGAGGCGGCGTCCGTGTGAGGTGAATTCAAACTCGTGGAACAAAGCTTTGAGCGCGGGTTCGTCAAAGGGCTGCGCGCGCAAATCTTCGAGCGCGAGGTCGAGCGGCACGGCGCAGTTGATGGTGGCGAGGCGTTTGGAAAGTTCGGCGTCGGCGCGATGTTGCTCCAGATTTTCTTTGAGCTTGCCGGTGAGTTCGCCGGTGCGGGCGAGCAGATTTTCCACGCTGCCAAATTGGCCGATGAGTTTCATGGCGGTCTTCTCGCCGATGCTCGGCACACCGGGGATGTTGTCCACGGCGTCGCCCATGAGCGCGAGCACATCCATGACTTGCGCGGGCGACGTGATGTTCCAGCGTTTCAAAATTTCCGGCACACCGAGAATTTCACCCGCGTCGCCTCCGCGCGGCGGCTTAAACAAATAAGTTTTATCGCTGACGAGTTGGCCGAAGTCTTTGTCGAACGTGACCATGTAGCTCTGGAAATTTTCCAGCTCGGCGCGCTTCACCAACGTGCCGATGATGTCGTCGGCTTCATGACCGTCGCTGGCGAGTTGGGCGACGCGGAGGGCATCGAGCAGACGGCGGAGTTGCGGGAGCGCGACGCTCAAGTCGTCGGGCATCTCGGCGCGGTTGGCTTTGTAGTCGGGAAACTCGACGTGGCGCGCGGTGGGGGCGGAGGTGTCCCACGCGACGGCGAGGTGGGTGGGCGCGTGGTTTTTCTGGAGGTCGAGGATGACCTGCGTGAAACCGAACAGCGCGGAGGTGTTGAAGCCTTTGGAATTGATGATGGGATTTTTGCCGAACGCGAAGTGGGCGCGGTAGGCGAGCGCCATGCCGTCGAGGAGAAAAAGTTTTTTGTCGGCGGTTGCCATACGGGGATGAAAACACGTTTTAGCGCGGAGGAAAATGGATTTCCGGCGCGCACAGCCAGAAACGCCGTGTTAATCCTTGACCACTACTTGCAGGCTCTTCTACCTTGGCGGGGTAGGACAATTCATGTTTGCGCAACTAAAAAGTCTCTTTTCCAACGACATTGGGATCGACCTCGGCACGGCCAACTCGCTCGTTTACGTGCGAGATCAGGGCATCGTGCTGCGCGAACCTTCTGTGGTGGCCATCCAAGCCGGAACCAACAACGTGTTGGCCGTCGGTGAGGAAGCGAAACGGATGTTGGGTCGCACGCCCGGCAATATCGTCGCCATCCGCCCGATGAAAGACGGCGTCATCGCTGACTTCGAAATCACCGAAGCCATGCTGCGCCACTTCATCCAGAAGGTTCATAATCGCAAACTCATCGCGCCACGCGTCGTCGTGGCTGTGCCGTCCGGCATCACCGAAGTGGAAAAGCGAGCCGTCAAGGACTCCGCCACTCATGCCGGCGCGCGCGAGGTATATCTCATCGAACAACCGATGGCCTCGGCGATTGGCGTAGGACTGCCGGTGCATGAACCGGCGGGCAACATGATCGTGGACACCGGCGGCGGGACTTGCGAAATCGCAATCATCTCCCTCGCAGGCATCGTCTTCAGCCGCAGCCTGCGGGTGGGCGGAGACGAATTCGACGACTCCATCGTTGCGCACATGAAAAGGGCCTACAACTTGATGATTGGCGAACGGACGGCGGAAGAAATTAAAATCCGCATCGGTTCGGCCTTTCAGCTGGAGCAGGAATTGACCATGGAAGTCAAAGGCCGGGATTTGAGCGCAGGTCTGCCGAAGACCATCACCATCCGCTCGGAAGAAATCCGCGAAGCCCTGCAAGAGCCGCTCTCAAGCATTTTGGAATCAATCCGCATCACGCTCGAACGCTGCCCGCCCGAACTCTCCGCCGATCTCGTTGATCGCGGCATTGTCATGGCCGGTGGCGGCGCGTTGTTGCGCGGCATAGATCGTCTCGTCGCCGAAGAAACGGGCTTGCCCGTTCACATCGCCGACGACCCGCTCACCGCCGTCGCACAAGGCACGGGCCGCGTGTTGCAGGAATTGAGTTTCTTGAAGCGCGTCTCTTCCGATTCCACCGTCTGATTCCCGCCTAGCAAATCGCCGTGCAAGCGGCAGAAATTTGTTGGTAGCGGATGTTTAAGAAAACGCATTACGTCGCGTTCGGGTCGGTTTTGTTACTGGCCGTGGTCGCGCTCAATCTGCCGGGTGGATTTTCCGCCCGGCTCAAGCATGCCGTCGGCGGGCTCTTCCTCCCACTCTTCGGCCTCGCCAACTCCGGCGAACAACTCGCCCGCAAGACCGCCGACAACCTCGTTCCCCGCGCCGAACTCCAACGCCAGAACGCCGAGTTCTCCCGCGAAAATTCCGAGCTGAAACTCCGCCTCAAACAAGCCGACCAAATCCAATTCGAGAACGCTCGCCTCCGCCAACTCCTCGGCTGGCAGAAACAGACCGCGTGGAAACTCAAACTCGCCAACGTTGTCCTCCGCGACCCCGAAAACTGGTGGGCCACCGTCCAGATTGACCTCGGTTCCCGCGATGGCTTGCGCGAAAATTTACCCGTGCTGACCGCTGACGGATTTCTGGTTGGCCGTGTCAGTTCCGTTGGCGTGACCAGCTCGCAAGTCGTGCTCGTGGGCGACCCGGCTTGCAAAGTTTCCGCGCTCGTGCAGAACCCCGCCCGCGACAACGGCGTTGTCACCACGCGCGCCGGCACATTGGATTCTTCCCTCGTGACCTTGGCTTACTTGCCGCGCAGCGCGGTCGTCACACCCGGCCAACGCGTCGTCACCAGCGGCCTCGGCAAAGTTTTCCCGGCAGGAATTTCCGTCGGCGAGATTGTCTCCGCCAAGCAGGTGGAATTCGGTCTCTACACCGAAGCCCAAGTCAAACTCGCCGCCAACTTGAGCGGCCTTGAACAAGTGTGGGTGATGTTCCCATGAAACTCGCCAACACATTTCTGCTCCTGCTCGCTGCGTTCGTCGCGGTGTTCCTGCAAAGCGCGTTCGGCACCCGCGGCTGGCTCGGCGCACAACTCAACGTCCTACCCGCGCTCATCGTGTTCGCGAGCTTGAGCGGTGGCATCATCACCGTCGCGCTGCTCGCGGTGTGCGGCGGGCTGTGGTTTGATTCGCTCTCGGCAAATCCGCTCGGCATCTCCATGCTGCCGCTGTTCCTCATCGGCTTCGTGATTCATCGCCAGCGCGAACTGATTTTGCGGGACCAGTTCTACGCGCAGTTCGTGCTCGGCCTCGCCGCGAGTTTCTTCGCACCGCTCGCCGTGTTGCTCACGCTGTTCACGATGGGGCGCAACCCGCTCGTCGGCTGGGGCACGCTCTGGCAATTGCTCGTGATGGCCTTCGCGGGCGGTTTTCTCGTGCCGATGAGTTTCAAATTTTTCGCGCTGCTGCGCCGCACGTTTTTCTTTCAGCCGCTGACTCAATCCGGTTTCCGCACCGACCGCGAAATCCGTCGCGGCAGAAATTAATTTACCCATGCTCATCTTCGACCAGCTCAAAAAGAACGACGCGCCGCTGCGGCTGCTGTCGCTCGCGGTGGTGGCCGGATTGCTCGTGCTGGGCGGCGGACTGTGGTGGGTGCAAGTCGTGCGCGGGCGCGACTACCAACAGAAGTTGCAGAACCAATCCTACCGCACCGTGCGCGTCCCGGCGCCGCGCGGTCAGATTTTGGATCGCAACCACGTCCCGCTCGCGGAGAACCAGCCAAGTTTTAATTTGAGTTTGTATCTGGAAGAGTTGAGCCGCGATTTCAAATCCAATTACAACGCCGCCGTCTCGCCCTACGTCAAGGCAGGCAAAAAGTTGAAGCCGGCGCAGCGTAAGGAAATCGCCGAGCGCACCCGCTACGCCGTGGCCAACAACGCCGTCACCCGCATCGCGAACGAAATCAACGAGCCGCTCCCGCTCGACTACACAAACTTTCAAAAACATTTCGCGCAAGACCTCGCGCTGCCGTTGCCCGTCTTGCAAAACCTCACCCCCAATCAAATCGCGCGCGTCTCCGAGGCCGCCGATATGCCGAAGGGTCTCGATCTCGAAGTGCAATCAGTGCGCGTGTATCCGAACGCGACCAGCAGCGGGCATCTGCTCGGCTACGTCCGGCGCGACGACAGCGCGGCGGATGGCGAAAGCTCGTATTTCAGTCATTATCTGCCCGATTGGCGTGGCAAGACTGGCATTGAAAATAATTTTGACGTGCAACTTCGTGGCACCGCAGGAGAAAAGGCGGTGCTCGTGAACAATCTCGGTTACCGCCAGTCTGAAACCATCATCACGCCCGTCGAACCCGGCAGCAACGTGGTGCTGACGGTTGACCTCGACATTCAGCGCGCCGCCGAAAACGCGCTGGCCAGCTACGGTGCGCAGACACGTGGCGCGGCGGTCGTCATGGATGTGAACACCGGCGACTTGCTCGCGCTCGCGTCGTCGCCCATGCTGGACTCGAACGAGTTTGCCCGTCCGATTTCGCCGCAACGCTGGGAACAATTGAGTGACGAACGTTTGCGCCCGCAGTTGAACCGCGCCATGCACGAAAATTATTCGCCCGGTTCCATCTTCAAACCCGTCATCGCGATGGCTGCGCTGGAGAGCGGCATGAATCCGGCGGAACAATATTTTCTGCAGCCCGATCCAAATCCGTCCGCCAAACGCGCGGGGCAAAACAAAGGCTGCATCTTCGTGGGCAAACGCAAAATTGAGGACGTCAACGCTTCCGGTTACTACAACTTCAAGCGCGCATTCATTCATTCCAGCAACGGCTATTTCATCACGAATGGATTGCGCGCGGGCATGGACAACATCGAGAAGCTCGCGGCCAAATTGCATTTCGGCCAGCGCACGCGGCTCGGTCTCGGCGGCGAAAAATTCCAGCACGAGGAAACGCCCGGCAATTTCCCCACGCCCGAACGCATCAAGCGCGGCTGGGCGCCCGGCGATACCGCGAACGTGTGCATCGGCCAAGGCGAAGTTTCCGTGACGCCGTTGCAGATGGCGGTGATGACTGCTGCCATCGCAAACGGCGGCAAAGTTCTCTGGCCGCGCATCGTGGACAGCGTGGAGCCGCAGAGTTTTGTCGGCGGCGCGCGGCTGGTTTATCCCACCGCGCAAGTCCGTGACACGCTCGGCGTCTCCCGCCGCACGCTCGACATTTTGCGCGACGCCATGCTCGCCGATGTGGAAGACGCCGAAGGCACAGGCAAAGAATCGCGCATCCCCGGCTACCGCATCGGCGGCAAAACCGGCACGGCGGAAATCCAAAATCAGCGTGGCGACAACACCGACCGCACGACGTGGTTTATTTCGTTCGCGCCGTATGAAGCCCCGCGCTATGCCGTCGTGGTGATGGTCGAGAGCGGCAGTTCCGGCGGCGGAACCTGCGCGCCACTCGCCAAAGAAATTTATCTCGCGCTGCAAAAACGCGACCAGCCGAAGTTGAAACCGCAAACGTTGGCGAGGAACGAATGAACCACCCGCTGCTCAACGAAAACCGCGCGCGTTTCGACGCGTTGCAACTGCTCGCCGTCGCCGGCCTCGCGGTCGTGAGCGTGTTGTTCGTCTACAGCGCGACGATGGTCAACCAGCCCGTCGGCGTGTTGCAGATGTTCCGCGAAAATTCCTTCGTGCAATTCCTCGGCTGGCTCTCGCACCAACTATTTTTCCGCCAACTCATCTGGCTCGGCGGCGGTGCGGCGGCGGCGGTCGCGTTGTGCGTGGTGAATTATCATTCGCTGTCGCGCTGGGCATTCGTCGCGTATTGGGCGGCCATCGGGGCTCTGCTGGCAGTGCTGATTCCCGGCATCGGCCAGATGCGCGGCGGGGCGCGGCGGTGGATTGATTTTGGCGTGTTTCAATTTCAGCCGAGCGAATTTGCCAAGCTTGCGTTCATCGCGGCCATGGCGCATTTCTTGAGTCGCCCGCAGGAAGAACTGCGGCAGCCGAAAATTTTCTGGCAAGCCATCGGGCTGATGGCGTTGCCGTTCCTGCTCACGATGAAGGAACCCGACCTCGGCTCCGCGCTGATGTTTTTGCCGACGGGCGCGGTGATGCTGTTCGTCGCCGGTGCGCCGCGCAAATATCTGGTGCGGTTGGGCGGCGCGGCGTTTCTACTCGTCGCGCTGCTGGTCGCGGACGTGTTGTTTTTGCCATCCACCAGCAAATGGAGTCTCAACTTGCACGAGTATCAGCGGCAACGGCTGTTGGTTTATTTCGGCAAAGACTTCGCCGACAAAAATGCCACGCCCGCTGAACAAGTCCGCAAGCGCGCGGAACAGTTGCAGCGAAATTATCAGAGCAAACAGGCGCTCATCTCCGTCGGTTCCGGCGGCTTCGTGGGCAAAGGTTGGTTGCAGGGCAACCAGACCGCGCTCGGTTTTCTGCCGCCCGGCGCGGCGCACACCGATTTTATTTTCTCCGTGATCGCCGAGGAGGAAGGGTTCGTTGGCTCCGTATTGGTGCTGACGCTGTATGCGGTGGTTCTGTTCTCCGGGATTAGAATCGCCGGCCAAGCGCGCGATCGCTTGGGCAAACTCGTGGCCGCCGGAGTGGTGACGCTCCTGTTCAGCCACGTCTTCGTAAATATCGGCATGAACATCCGCCTGATGCCCGTGACGGGCGTGCCGCTGCCCCTGCTGTCTTACGGCGGGAGCGCGGTGCTCTGCTCACTGATCGCGATCGGCATTTTGCAAAACATCCACATCCATCGAAAAGGGTATTGAACCCGCAACCACCAAAAAATTATGAGTGACCAACCACCCCAACAAAAACGTAGCAACAACTTCTCCCGTCGCCGTCGCGGCGGCATGAGATTCCGCCCCGCTGGCGGCATGAACCAAAACCAAGCGAACCAGCAACGCCCCGACCGCGAAGCTCGCGAAGCCCGCGCCGACGCCGTCGGCACGGAGACCGGCGGGCCGGAAAAATTGTTCGAGCGCCGTCATCAAGGCGAAGTGGAACGCGCGGAAAATATCGCCGCCGGTTTGCCGCCCGACGCGCCGCAAGGCGAACAGGAACAGCCGCCCGCGCAGTCCGGCGGCAACCGTCGCGACCGCGAATACCGCGAGCCGAACAAGGAAACGCCCGAGTCCGTGCAGGAAGAAGCCGACGCCCCCGAAGGCGCGCCTGCACCCGCACCCAAACCCACGGGCATTCTCGGCGCGATCAAAGCTGGCGTGGAAAGCGTCGTTAAAAAAGTTCAGAAGCTCATCCGCAAAGAAAAATCCGGCAAGGAAGTCATCATCAACGCCGAGTCGTTGGAGACGCGCGTGGCCATCGTCGAGCACAGCAAGCTTGAAGAATTCACCATTGAGCGCAACACCGAGGAACGCATCGTCGGCAGCATTTTCAAAGGCCGCGTGCGTAACATGGAAGATGGTTTGAAAGCCGCATTCGTTGATATTGGTTTCGAGAAAAATGCGTTCCTGCATTACTGGGACATCGTGCCGAACCAGTTCGACAGCGGCGTGGAAATCGTCGAGCGCGAAGGCAAGCAGCGCCGCGACCGCCCGAAGATCACGCAGCGCGACATCCCGCGTCTATACTCGCCGGGCAGCGACATCATCGTGCAAGTCACGAAAGGCCCCATCGGCACCAAAGGCCCGCGCGTCACGACGAACATTGTTTTGCCCGGACGTTTCCTCGTGCTGCTGCCGAACTCCGACCAGTCCGGCATCTCCCGCAAGATTGAAAATCCCGAGGAGCGCAAGCGCCTGAAAAAAATCCTGCGCGAGCTGCACATCCCCGACGGCATGGGCGTCATCATGCGCACCGCCGGCGAAGGCCAGCAGACGCGTTACTTCGTCCGCGACCTTGCGCTGCTGCTCGAAGAGTGGAATGGCGTGCAGGAAAAAATCAAAAGCCAGCCGATGGCGACGTGCGTGTTCCAGGAGCCTGATTTGATCGAGCGCACCGTGCGCGACTTC